>JBEAVG010000085.1:0-4355 GCA_041161045.1 Pseudomonadota bacterium | reverse complement strand
TTGCATTAAATGTGATTTTTTTTACAGAAGGGTCAGATAAAATCTGCCAAAGTGTTTTTAAATCAAGTTTTGGAGATGGTTTGGAAAATAAATCTGCTTGCGCATCTTCGGATGAGTTATTTTCAAGATTGATTAAATATGCTAATTCAGCAATTGAAATATAGAGTTTGTTATCATAGTTTGCAGATAATGCAAAAGTTCCTTCGTCATATGCTTTATTTAAGAGATTTTGTAGCTCTTGTGAGGTTTTTATTTCAGTAATTTCAGAATGGCGAGCTGGAATTTTAACTTCTAAATCAATTCCAAAAAGTTTCTCGGCTCTGGTAATAAGTGACTTAAATCCATAATTTGCTATTAGAGATGTAAGTACCTCTCTGTTTGGTGTGATCCATGCAAGGTTGCTATGGTCAATATCGATATCGTACTTTAGTGCTACAAGGTTCCAAGAAAGCTCAATTTCAGAGCGATAATTTTTAAGGATTTCTCTTTTTTTATCCTGTTTTACAGAATCTATTGAGCTTAACAAATTCTGCAGATCTCCAAATTCTTTTATAAGTTCCGCGGCTCCTTTTGGGCCTATTCCTTTTGCTCCTGGTATGTTATCTGACGAATCTCCTATAAGCGAAAGTACATCTCTTACTTTGTTCGGATAAACTCCGAATTTTTCCTCTACTGCTTTCTCGTCAATATATTTAGCTTTAACTGGGTCATACATTTTGATAGAGCTATTAATTAATTGCATTAGGTCTTTATCTGAAGATACTATCACAACTTCTTCTCCAGCGTCGGCAAGCCTTTTTGCGACTGTGGCTATAACATCGTCGGCTTCTACTCCAATCTGCTCTAATATAGGAAAACCCATAGCGGTTGCTACGTTTCGAACTAAAGGCAATTGTTGTTTTAAATCCTCAGGAGCCGGAGGCCTATGGGCCTTATATTCTGGATAAAGTTCATGTCTAAAATTCTTACCTCCAGCATCAAAAACTATAGCGCATTTCACTGGTCTGAAATCAGTCAGAAGTTTAATTAGCATTGAAGCAAAACCATATAATGCTCCAACAGGCTCTCCACTTGGAGATGTAAGAGATGGTTGAACATGGTATGCCCTGAAGACAAAGCCATATCCATCAATAAGTAATGTAGGGATGGTCATAGTTAAAAAGCCCTATCCACGGTATTGGTTTTTATGCATACCAAATCTGTAGAAATTATATCTTTGAATTCCTTAGAACAATCATTCCAACTGAGTAAATCTATTTTGAATGGTAGATCTGACTCTTCAAAATCAGTTGCAATTTGCGATAAAACTCTTATAGGTATATCTTCTGTAAAACACAAATCTAAGTCAGACAATGGTTTGGCTTTATTTTTGGTCCTTGATCCAAAAGCATAAAATGAGTATGGGTATTTGTTTAGAATATCTAGCACTATTTTTTTATGTTTTTGTTCTAAATTAATCAATTCGAACTCCAATATTAGATAAAAATTCTTTTACCAACAGAGAGAATTTTTCAAAAGTACTAAGCGCTTTCGAGGCACATTCGCTATCATAAGTATGAACTACTAAGTTTCGCACATATAAAAACTCAATCCAATCTTCAGGATTGTTTATAAATTTTTCTAACCCAGAAGCTCTAAATACCTCCCTTGGGGATGTTACGTCTACTCCGCGTGCATTTAGCAATCTTTTCATCGTCTTCCAGCATAATTCATATGTAAAATTAAAGGCTT
The DNA here is from genome assembly GCA_041161045.1 of Pseudomonadota bacterium. Lineage (GTDB taxonomy): Bacteria > Pseudomonadota > Alphaproteobacteria > Rickettsiales > Rickettsiaceae > CANNRM01. The sequence goes on along the minus strand of JBEAVG010000085.1, from coordinate 2,624 downwards.
GAATTGCTCCGGCTATTTCTTGATCAGTTGAGGTGTTTTTGCGAAACTCTTCAAATTGAGCACGTGCCCTAATTAAAGAGTCTATGTCTATACCATCTATCCAAGTGTTTGACATTATAATATACCCATCTCATATTCGCACCAGATTCTAGCATCATCTGATAGTGAAGGCAATATGAGCTTTTTGATCCGAGAATAATAGCTCCGTAAAAATTCTTTTTCCTGTTTTGTAAGCATTTCGATATCTATTAAATCTCTGGCATATGGAACAAGAGTTAATGTTTCAAATTTAAGAAATGATGGATATGAGGATCTTTCTACATATATTAGATTTTCGATTCTAATTCCAAATTCTCCTTCTTTATAAAAACCTGGTTCATTTGAAACAATCATCCCTTCTTTAAGCTCTGTCTGTGCTTGTAAACTCCATATATATCTAGGGTATTCATGAACACTTAACATACTACCAACCCCATGACCGGTACCATGTGTGTAATTTTCTCCATCTTCCCAAAGATATTGCCTTGCCTTTATATCAAGAGATCCACCTAAAGTACCTTTGGGGAATATAGAAGAGGATAGTGCTATGTGACCTTTGAGAACTTGAGTATAGCGCTTTTTTTGTTCTGAGGAAGGGGTGCCCCATACTATTGTTCTTGTTACGTCTGTAGTGCATCCTAAGTAATGTGCTCCGGAGTCTATTAGTAGTATCCCATCACCATCTATAATTTTCGATCCATTTTCTGGAGCTCTGTAATGAATTACAGCACCATTTTCTCTGAATCCTGCAATAGTTGGGAAGCTATCCGTAACATAACCTTCTTGTTTGCTTCTAAGTTCTGTTAATTTAATAGAAACATCATGCTCTGTAATACCTTTTGTCTTATATACCCAACTTAATCCTTCGCATAGGGCTATAGCGTCCTTAATATGTCCTTCAATTGCATATTTGATTTCCGTATCATTCTTGCAAGCTTTTGGAGTTAGACATGGGTTTTTCCCATATGCTTTATTGATGCATAAGTCAGATAATGCAACTGGGCAGGAGGTTGGGTCAATAAGTATTTTATTTTTAATTAATGCCAGAATATCAAATAGCTCTGGTAAATTCTTAAACTTTATAAAACCAAATTCTTTTTGAATTTCTTCTGAAAATTTTTCTAAATCAGTAAATAAATATACCTCTTCCAATCCTACTATCATATATCCAAGTACTAGTGGGACATGCTCTATATCCGAACCTCTAATGTTCAGTAGCCAGCATATTGAATCTGGCTCTGTAATTAGTGCATAATCTGCTGAATTCTTAATATTATCTCTAACAATTTCAAGTTTTTCTTCTGCCTTCATTCCAGAATATTTTACTGGATATAGATACGCTTTAGATTTGAGAATTTTAGGTTTAGAAGTCCAGATTTGATCTATCAGATCTTGAGAAATTGCAACCATAGTTAGATCTTTGGATAACGTATCTAATTGTGATTTAGTAAAAAGTATTGGGTTATAGCCTATACGAGCCTTTCCAACCTCTTTGAAATCTCTAGATGCTGTTACAAAATCAGGAACTTCCTTTTTTGCTTGTAGAATATATCTTCCATCAGTCCAAAAGAATTTATTATCTTTAGTTACAATTGCTATTCCATTAGAGCCAGTAAATCCGGATATAAATTTAAGTCTATTATTGCTTTCTGGAACATATTCATTCTGATATTCATCATTATGAGGAATTATGTATCCATCTATATTATCTTTATTAAAGAGCTCTCGAAGTTTTGGTATATTCATTTGTATAAAATCTTCTCTAAAAATATGCATTATTACTTGAGAATATAGCATAGATCATTTTGTGACTTTTTAACAGATAAGAAAAAAAATCATCAGCAAATTAGTTGAATTATAGAAAAAGTTTTGCACTCTTTGGTTGTCACTTGTACCTTATTAGTAATTTATATTAATAAGGTGCTAGATATGTGGTTAGATTTCTTTAATCAGGTTTTAAAATTACCTATGCTTGCTTTTAAAAGGATTTTATTAAATCCCATGGGTGTTTTTATATATGGGATTTTGGCAAAATGGTATGTGATAATAGCTATAGCTGCTATAGCGGTAACTTATTGGGTTTTCAAAGGTCTAGAACAAGCTGGTGTTTTAAGAGCTATAGAAGTGAAGGTACAAGAAGGTCTTTGGGATGCTAGATCTGTTGCTCAAAACTGCGTTCCAAAAATTTTGCATTTGTCAGAGATGTGGAATTGTATAACGAATTTACCAGAATATAAGCCTTCAAAAGAAGAAATATATTTGCATGATCAGCTTAAAGGTGATGCTGCTTCAACAATACCTGCGTTAGATGATAAAAAGTCAGCCAACCCTTTTGACAGCACTCAAGATTATAACCCATATTCAGAATAATATATTTAAAAATGGTAACCCTCATGCATAAGAAAAATTTAAAAAGTTTATTAGTTGCATCTATAATGTCATCTGGATTAATAACTCCAGACATATTAGCGGCAGATTTAGTTCCTACTACTACAACTTATATCATCAACGATAATGCTACTACATCTAATATGAATGTGGGTTATAATAATGGTTATGTGGGTTCTTGGATAAATCCTACGCCC
>JBEAVG010000075.1:0-3744 GCA_041161045.1 Pseudomonadota bacterium | reverse complement strand
TGTATCAGTTTGCCTACTCTTATGTCTCATAATAAAACGGCAAATCATTTTCAGAGGTTACGTAAATCATTTATTTCTCAGAGCAATGAAGCTATTAATCATTTAGCTAAAGAAGATGGTGATATATATTATAGAATAAATGGAACAGATCTTTACAATTTTTACCATTTATATAGCATGGGAGAGGTTTCTTCTCAGCTTGGAGCTTCGGGTTTTAATATTATTGATAGTGGTATATATAGCATCTTACTACCTTCTCAATTATGTAAGAACAAGATCTATAATCTTCTAGATTTTTTTGCAACAAAGTTGCTATCATATTTTGTAGGAAAAGGTATTTTGCCTGAAACAATAGCGAAATATTTGTTTGTTACTGCTAAAAAATAGTATAATACTCCTAAAATTTGAGGGGTTTCTTTGTTTTCTTTTAATAGACGTTTTTCAATTGAGGCTGGATATAATCTGTTCGCTTTTGTTATTACGGTGATCATAATCCTTATATTTGTAAAGCAAGCTTATGATGAAGTTGAGTTAAAAAAATCAGAGCAGCAAGCTTTATACCTCACAGAGGCTGATAAAATTGCTATTATATTAGGGGAAAGCTTTGATTACGTAGAAAATTTCAACAGATTTTTGGCTGATAAAATTGCTGCTTTCGATGAAATAACAGAAGAAAATATTTCGAGTATTTTGGGCTATAAATCTGATAGAGGTCTCATAAACATTGGGGTTTTGACATGGATTCTTGCTGATTTTATTACCCCTAAGGGGCAAGTTATATCAGCAAGTCACGTTCATCAAATGCAGGATAAAAATTTTATTAGCCCTAATAAAAGACATTGGATGGAATCTGTCCAGGCGACGCCATGGGTTTTGCATTTAGATAGGCCGGATGATGGTATTACGAGTGGTGAATACATAATTCCTGCTGGGTTCGGGATAACTAGTTATAATGGTAAGAAATTTCTAGGTAGTCTTTCAACAGGTCTTAGTGTTGATAAATTAAGTTATACGATAATAGAACATTTAGATCGTCCTATAAAGTTTATTATTCTAAATGATAAATTAGATCCGATAGCTTTCTCTGATCCTAAATTAAGGACTTTAGACTTTTCAAAATTTAAGAATATAATACAAAACACTTCATCAGAAGAGGGGGAGTTTAGCAAAAGTATTATTCTGGATAATATTAACTTTAAATATTACAAAAATATAGCGAAGCGTGGAGGTTTTGTTGCTTTGCTTGGAGTTTCTGTAATTGAAGATGATATAATGCTGAATCATACATTAAGGAACAATTTAATATATACTATCGGCGTGCTTCTGTTTTTTATTGCATCCTTATATTACTTTAATAAAATTCTTCTAGCTCCTATAAGACAGTTATCAGAAAATGCTTTAGCAATAGCTAAGGGAGAAAGGCTTAGATATACTCCATCAATTCATACTAAAGATGCCGCATATTTACAAGATGCTTTGGATATGGTTGAAGATCTATTAGGAAGGGAGCGTGCAATCAATACAAAATTGCAATCTACAACAGAGCAATTACAAGAAGCAAATATAGTTCTAGAAGAGAAGAGGGAGCAACTTGAGCAATCATTAAAAGCTAATACAGAGTTTGTAAATAATGTTAGCCACGAGGTTAGAACTCCTATACATGGAATCAGTACATTATCTAGAGGTCTTATTGATAATTGGAAGGATTTAGATGATAAAGATGCATATTCATTAGCTACAAAAATAGCTAGTAGCGCACAAAGGCTTTTGTCGATGGTGAGTAACTTGCTTGATGTTTCTAAGTTAAAATATGGGGAAATGAATTTGTCATTTCAGCATGTGAATATAAATAAACTTGCTATAGATATGATAGAGGAGTGCAGGAATTTATATGTGAGTGATAAGAGTATAAAATTAAATATTAAAGAATATGACCAACTAGAGGGATTTGTAGATCCTGATAAGATAACACAAGTACTCAGGAACCTCTTATCAAATGCTATTAAAGTTTCAGATCGTGGCACAATTACGATAGAGATAAAACGAGATGGTAAATTTGCTCAAGTATCAGTTACTGATGAGGGTGTGGGAATTCCAGAACCTGAATTAAAACTTGTATTTAACGCATTCGCGCAAAGTACTAGGACTAAAGGAAAATTTAGTGGTGTTGGTCTTGGCCTTACTATCTCCCAAAAAATAATACAGGCACATGGGGGAGAAATATGGTGCGAAAACATAAAACCTTATGGCGCAAAATTTACATTTACTGTACCAGTTTTAGATGGTACGTCTATTACCAAAAAGAAAACTGCTTTAAATAGAAAAGAATTACTCGCTTCTACTAGTAAAATTAATCTAATGGTTATAGATGATGAGGAAACCTGCATTATGAGCGTACAGATGATAACACATGGCTCAAATTATAAGTTGTTCTCATACAAAGGTCCCAAAGAAGCGCTAGATTTCCTAAAATCTAATCCCGATCTTATAGACGTAGTCATGATAGATATGATGATGCCTCAGATGGATGGATTAGAAGTGTTAAAGACAATAAATTCTAATCCCAAGTTAGCTCATATTATATCTATTATTCAAAGTGGTATAGCAGATGAAAAGCAGATTAATGGAGCTTGGGATAATGGCGTTACAGATTTTTTAAGAAAACCATATACACAAGAAATCTTTATTAATTCTATAGAAAAATCTTTGAAAAAAAAATACTAGGCCTAAAATAGATTTGTGATAACAGAAATAGGAAGGTGATAATGTCTCGTGCAATTGAATTTTATAAAACTGGAGCAAGCTACGATATATTTTCAAATGTAGTAGGCATAGGTATTTCTTGTGATATAGGTGATGGAATTCTTCGCTCTGTATCATCTACGGAAGCAGTTTTCCAGGGACTAAAATGGCTCACTACAGAAAGATCAGTTGATTTGGGTCAGTTTAATAATGCTATTATATCTTCCCCAGGGGGGAGTCAACAGCAATTAGGTGGAGGTCGGAATAAAAAATATGATGAGCCTTTTACTGGAGGTTCTCCGAATAGCTACTCTAATACAGATTTTTCTCATGCAAAAGCTGGTTTAAATGCTCCTAATTTTTCTAATAAGGAAAGACTCATGTATGAATTAATCCGCATGAAGGCAACACAAAATCCTGAAGTTGCTAAAGCTTTGTTAGATACAGGTAGTGCGCCTATTATAGAAAATACAAAGCTTGCTCTACATGATGATCCTTTTTGGGGTAATGGTCAAAATGGTGATGGTAGAAATGCTCTTGGAAGATTATGGGAGCAGCTTAGGCATGATTTATCAAAAGAGTTGAGTGCTATAGGTCAGATACAAGTTAGAACGGGAATAAGTCGTGATTTGCATCAGAGTTTGGGCCTTCCTAGCCATTATGCAGGCCAAGAAACTAGAGGTGCAGTGGTTACTAAAGCTCAATTAGACTCACTACCTTCAGTTACTACTGTTGCTGAGATATCATCATATAGAACTGCAATTGCTTCCAGCGCTAGTAGGCCTATAAGTGCCCAGCCTGCCTCGCACGCGGCTAGCAGTTCTGTTGGCCAAGCTTCTGCTACATCTAGCGTTGTACAAAGCTTATTCCAGGATCCGAATTCTGCTCATGGCAGAGCCCTACCAGCTTTGAAAACAATAGGCAAAATAACTCATTTTGATATATCTGATGACATAGGATTGCCCGGAAAAAAGGTGTTCAAATTAAGATTTGATAACCAAA
>JBEAVG010000073.1:0-7409 GCA_041161045.1 Pseudomonadota bacterium | reverse complement strand
CTGTATAGTAACGCATAAGCGGTGACAAGTGCTATAAATACAACATTTGTACTACTGTTTGAGCATAATGATTCGGGAGGCTTAATATGGATAGCACACAAAAATACATCTTAGGTATAGGCTGGTTTCTACTAAGTTTAGTAAGCAGCGCAGTAAACGATATAATAGCAAAACATGTTGGCAGCTCTCTAGGAAGCATGGAAATAACTTTCCTGCGATGCTTTTTTAGCTTTATAACCTTACTTCCTTTTATTATTGCACAAGGAATCCATACAATAAGAACAGCTCACCCATTTATACAAATCTTAAGAGGCGTTTTGCTATTTTTAGGTATGGCATCATGGATTTATGGACTTCGTATAGTTCCAGTAAGTACAGCTACAGCTATTAGTTTTTCCATCCCATTATTTGTACTTGTATTTGCATTCTTCTTCTTAGACGAAAAAATAATATGGCAGCGCTGGGTTGCTACCATAGTTGGGTTTTTTGGAATGATAATAACTCTACATGTTCATAGTAATGAATTTCACTTCAGTTCTTTAATATTCTTATTCGCAACAATGGCATTCGCAATGCTAGATATAATAAACAAAAAGTTCGTTATAAAAGAATCAATGCTTTGCATGCTGTTTTACTCAGCTTTGGTCACGACATTGCTGTCATTTCCACCTGCTTTGTATGAATGGACACAACCAACAACAACTCAATTAGGATTATTATTCCTATTGGGAAGCAGCGCCAACCTAATATTGTTCTTTTTATTAAAAGCCTTTAGCCTAGTTGACGCAACAGCAGTAGCACCTTATAGATACTTTGAACTCGCAATTTCTGCTACTATGGCATATGTAGTATTTAATGAGATGCCTCATCAAGATACTATTTATGGTGCCGCGGTATTAATTCCAACCACGCTCTTTATTGCATGGTCAGAAACTAAGTCCAATAAAAAGGCATAATACCAAATGAATATTAAAAAATTGATATTTAGCAGTGGCGTTGCTAATAGTTTTGAATGGTATGATTATGCCCTATTCGCTCACTTCGCTGGCATTATTGGAGACAAATTTTTTCCATCTGAAGACCACAATGCCTCCTTACTGAATGCATTCTTCGTATTTGCAATGGGCTATTTAATGCGCCCAGTAGGAGGTGTAATATTTGGCACGATTGGAGATAAATTCGGACGCAGGATCGCTCTAAGCGCTTCAGTAATGTGTATGGGTCTTCCTACGGCCATTATAGGTCTACTTCCAACTTATGAAGACATAGGAATAACAGCATCTATTTTAATGGTAATAGCACGGATGCTGCAGGGACTTTCAATGGGTGGCGCACTCACCGGAGCAATATCATTTTCTATAGAACATGCACCAAAAGAAAGAAGAGGAATTACAGGCAGCATCTCCATGGCCGGAATATGCATAGGAGTATTAGTAGGAGCGATTGTAGCATCAATTACAGAAAACTGCTTATCTAAAGAAAATTTCCATAGCTGGGGATGGAGAATACCCTTCATATTAGGTATAGCAATAGTTCTAGCTGGCTATTACATAAAAAAACATACCACAGAAACACCAATGTTCAATACGGCTCGTACTCACCATACAATCCTAAAATCACCATTGAAAGAAGTAATGAGGAATCATTGGAAAGACATGCTAATTTCTATAGTAATAAACTCTACTGGATCTTTATTATTTTACTTACAAGCCGTTTTTTTAAAAAACTACCTAAGTTCCGAAAGAAACATTGATCATTCAACACTAAATTACATGATTAATTCTTCTTATGTGATAATGGCAATTTTTACAATATTCTCTGGTTGGCTATCTGATATAATAGGAAGAGTGCGTATTTACGCTATACTCAACATAATAATAATGCTTTCTAGTTTTATGATTATGGAAATTTTTGATATAGGAAACGTTGAAGGAATATGGATAGCGCAGATCATATTATCTATTCTAGCAGCTTCCTATATAGGCGCCGAACCTGCATTGCAAGCAGAATTCTATCCTACTAATGTAAGAAACACTGCACTATCAATATCATATAACCTAGCAGTAAGTATTTTCGGAGGGACAACACCGTATATTTTATTAACACTGCTTAATAAAACACACACTATAGTCTCAACCGCTTATTATATGATAGGATGCGCATTTTTTAGCACAATAGCGCTATTTTTCTATAAAAATAGATCTTAAAAGAGGAAGTTTTATTTTGAGCAAAACACTTACAGACACACTTAACAAAATAAGTGAATATACTTTCGTAAACGAAGCTTCTTACATTAAAACTATTAATGAAAATTTGCATACAGCAATTTCTCAAAAAACATTAGATAACTCTAAGCTTCTAATATCAAAAATAAAAGAATATCGCGGATTCGCTGTAGAAAAGCTTCTTGCTAAATACCCACTCAGCACAAAAGAGGGCGTTGCAATTATAGCTTTAGCAGAGGCTCTAATAAGAATACCCGACAACAAGACAGCTCTAGAATTATTGAAAGACAAATTAGCTCTTAAAGATTGGAATAAATATCTTAAAACATTAAAATTAGACTCGATTACTTTAGCTTCTTTAGGTCTATATCTTTCAAGCAAAGTAGCATCTTTTAGCTTCAAAAAAAGCACAAAAATAATTTCCAAAATCAGCGAACCATTACTTATTTCATCAGTAAAATACGCAATCAGGATTATGGGTAAAGAATTTGTATTGGGAGAATATATAAATGAAGCGATAAGCCGCACAAAAAAATTCCCCAACTGTTTGTTTTCTTTTGATCTATTAGGAGAAGCTGCAAGGACTTATTCTCAAGCTGAAACTTATTATTCTAGATACATTTCAGCTATTGATGCTCTGGCATTAGCATTTCCTAATATTGAAGGTACAAACATTTTTGACAGACCAAATTTATCAGTCAAACTAACAGCGCTTTATCCAAGACTTGAGCTTTTAAAAAAAGACCAGATCAAAAAGGAATTACTGCCAAAACTTATAGCGCTTGTGGAAAAAGTAATGCAGCATAATATCTCTGTATCTTTTGACGCAGAAGAAGCTTCCCGTTTGGATATTTATCTTGAAGTTGTTACAGAAATTATATCATATCCTAAATTTAAAAACTTTCATGGTATTGGATTTGTAGTACAAGCTTATCAAAAACGGGCATTCAAAGTCTTAGAATATATTGTAGAGATAGGTAAAAAATTAAATAAAACGATCCCAACAAGGTTAGTCAAAGGAGCTTATTGGGATTTTGAGATAAAAAATGCACAAGCACATTCTTTACCAGATTATCCGGTATTTACTCAAAAAAATCACACTGATAAGAATTACATAGCTTGCGCTAAATATATATTTAGTAATACAGAAAATATATATCCGCAATTTGCTACTCATAACGCAATCACAGCAGCGACTATTTCAGAACTTAGTAATGGTAAAAAATTCGAATTCCAGAAATTATACGGCATGGGTAATGCTCTCCATAAAGAATTACTTAATCAAAAAAACAATATTAGAATCTATGCACCAGTGGGTTTAATGGACGACCTACTCTCTTACCTTATGAGAAGGATGCTAGAAAATGGAGCCAATAGCTCATTTGTACATCAAATAACATCACAAAGCACAGAATCACTTTTAACACAAGCTTCCAACAAAAATACTTCTAGCGGAAAGGTTCTTCCACTACCTTACAAAGTTTTTGAAGGACGCGAAACTGCAATTGGTTACGAATTAGGAGACAAAATGCACATACATTCCTTAACTGAGAATCTCAGTAAATTTGAAAATAAAATCTACACAGTAGGATCAATAATTTCTGGTAAAGAAGTTTTGGATTCTAGAAAAGCAGATGACCATTTCAGACCAGCATCTTACGCTCAAAGAATAGGCTCAGTCTCACATATAGGACCTGTAGAGCTAGAAGAGGCAATAAATATTTGTGATAGATACAATCAAAAATGGGCAGAAGTTCCAGTTTCAGATCGCGCTAAAATATTAAACAAAATAGCAGATCTTTATGATGAAAATAGATATGAAATTCTATCATTACTACTTAGAGAAGCTGGAAAATCAATTAAAGACGCAATAGCAGAACTTCAAGAAGCGATAGATTTCTGTAGATATTATGCGATACAAGCTGAAGAGATAATGTCTCCTAAAACCCTGAAAAGCGTCACCGGAGAAAAAAATACATTGATTTTAGAACCTCGTGGAGTGTTTTTGTGCATTAGTCCATGGAACTTCCCATTAGCTATTTTTACAGGACAAATAGTTGCAGCATTAGTAGCAGGAAATACTGTTGTTGCTAAAGCTGCTGACCAAACATCTATAATTGCAAATTTCGCAACAAAACTAATGCTAAAAGCTGGAATTCCAAAGCAAGCTCTTCAGCTAGTAATATCTTCTGGTAGCAATGTTGGTAGATATTTGGTACCAAATAAACATGTATCTGGAATAGTATTTACAGGTTCAACAAATACCGCTCATGTTATTAATCTTGCACTTGCAGAAAAGAAAGGGCCTATAGTTCCATTCATAGCAGAAACAGGTGGACAAAATGCTATGATTGTTGACAGCTCTGCTCTATTAGAACAGGTGGTAGATGATGTTATAGCATCAGCTTTTCATTCTGCTGGACAAAGATGTTCCTCTTTAAGAATATTGTATATCCAAGATGAAATATATGATTCCCTGAAGCAATTATTAGTAGATGCTATAGATACACTGAAAATCGGAGATACTACAGATCTTACAAATGATATTGGGCCTGTTATAGATAAAAAGGCACTTGAAACATTAAGCGAACATGTGAAATATATGAAAGAGCATAAATTCAATATATTAAAAACTCATTCACACAATGGCCAAAAAATCAACAAAGATGGTTACTATTTCTACCCACACATTATTGAAGTTAGCGGGATAAACGACATACCTGGAGAAAAATTTGGCCCAATATTACATATCGCGAAATACAAATCTAAACGTATTGATAAAGTTATAGACGAGATAAATAATTATGGTTTTGGTTTAACTTTTGGCATACATTCTCGTGTTGAATCAAAGATCGATGACATAAGTCAGAAGATCAAAGTTGGGAATGTTTATGCTAATCGTTCTATGATAGGCGCGCAAGTAGAATCTCAACCATTCGGTGGCAGAGGCCTATCTGGAACTGGGTTTAAGGCTGGTGGACCTAACTACCTAATGCGTTTCGTAACAGAAAAAACAGTATCAATTAACGCAACAGCAATAGGTGGAAACTTTGAATTGCTATCTAGCTAAAATATTATAAAAAATGCTTATCCGCTATCTGCGCAATAAAATAAATAGATATCCATTAATCTTAGCCTTTTTATCTGGATTGCTTTGCGCGATAGCACATGCACCATTGTTTTTTACACCTGGCCTAATAGGTTTTTCTATTTTGGCATATCTTATATATAGCTCTAAAGATTTACGCTCAGCATTAGTAAGAAATCTTTCTTTCTGCTTGGGGTATTTTGGCTATGGATTATACTGGATTGTAATAGGCATAAGCGTATATATAGAAGATTTCTGGTGGGCTATCCCTATCTCACTTTTTGGTATGCCTTTATTATTTTCGATATTCACTTCATTTCCTACATATGTAGCATGGAATATGCGAAATAGCACTCATTATATACTCGTTTATAGCATTGCGTGGGTATTTATAGAATGGGTAACAACCTGGATTTTTACAGGATTCCCGTGGATGCTTATTGGGTACACATCAGGATTTTCAAATATTATCTCACAATTAGCAAGCATATGTGGAGTAATTGGAATTAGCTTTGTTATATTTTATATTATGACTAGTTTTTACTATATGTGGGAACCAGATGCGAAACTTTGTAAAAAAGATGTTTTTTTTACAATAACACTACTTGGAATCATTTCAATATTTGGAGTTATAAGACTAGAACAAAACCCAACAATATTTACTGATAAGAGAATTAGAATAATACAGCCTAGCATTCCTCAAATTAGTAAATGGGATCCTGAAATTTTTTGGCAAAATTTAGAACTGCATAGAAGTCTTAGTTTCATAAAAACTCAGGCCTCAAAACCAGACATAATATTATGGTCAGAAGCAGCAGTAACAGCTCCAATTCAATTACAACCTGTACGAAACTTTCTCAATATTGTAGCAAAAGAAACTAATGCTATTCTAGTAACAGGAACAGTCTCACATATAGAAGATAAGCTTTATACATCTATTGACGCTATTTCTCCATCTGGAAAAATATTATTTGAATATCATAAAAAGCATTTGATACCATTTGGAGAATATGTACCTCTAAAAAACATACTACCAATTAAAAAACTAACTCACGGAATTATAGATTACACAGCAGGAACTACTGATGCTGTTTTTAATATAATTGGACTAAAAACAAGGCCACTTATATGTTATGAAACAGTATTTGCAAAAGAAGCGATATCAAATGATGTAGATATATTTTTAAATATTACAAATAATGCATGGTATGGGAAAAGCGCTGGCCCCTATCAACATTTTTATATAGGGAAATTTAGATCCATTGAAAACTCAATACCACTTATAACAGCTGCTAATAATGGAATATCAGGCATAATTGACCCAATGGGAAGGATTTTAAATCAAACTCATTTAGATGACATAACTGCTTTAGATGCATTTATACCAAAAAAATATAACTCTCCAATTTACACAAAATTAGGTGATTTTGGGATTTTGCTAATAATATTCATGGTTATATTGCTACGCATTATATTCAATCTTCGAATATAATGTGGTTTTTTGTTGATTTATGCTACTGGCTGTTTTAAATCTTTAATCTTGAACCAACATATCACGAATACAAAAATGACCCACAAACATTTTGCGTATAAGCAATATGCTTATCTATTAAGTTATGATCAAACAAGATTTTACTCGCACGATGTAATAAGCAGAGTGGATGATATAGACCGTTATGTTGGAAAAAGACTAAGAGAAAAAAGAAAATATCTAGGTCTTAGTCAACAAGATCTTGGCGAACATATAGACGTTAGCATACAACAAATACAAAAATATGAAAAAGCTTCCAATCGAATATCAAGTGGTAACCTATATAAATTAGCCAAAAAACTGGAAGTTCCTCTGAATTATTTTTTCGAAGGGATAGAAAGAAATCCATCTTCTAATGTACAACATTTAGCTGAAGATCAAAAAGCCTTTAGCTATAACGATCAACATGAAAGAGAAATATCTACTCTCATAAAATATTATAATGAGATTTCAGACCCAACTGTCAGAAAAAAGATTATAGATCTCGTGAAAGCAATGGCTACAACAAAAGTTCAGCACGAAGAATTAGAACATTAGCTCGTCTCATGTGAAAAATGCCGATTAG
>JBEAVG010000068.1:0-2710 GCA_041161045.1 Pseudomonadota bacterium | reverse complement strand
GTGTATAGTTTGAGATTTGATAGTATTGGTGAAGAGTCTTTTGTATTATGCTCAATTGCAAGAAATCTGAACGGAAAATATATGGAGTTTTTGGCTCACGATGGCATCTCTCTTTTACAAGTATCAGAAGATAGACGAAGCACGTTAGCAGAAGAATTTATTAATGTACTTTCAAAGTTTGGTATCAATGCAGAATTTGACGTTAGTAATTCTTGGATTAGCGTACCACACGAACATTTTTCTGGAAGTTTAATCGATGGTATTTTAAGTGGCGTAGATAACATCGTTAATTGTGAAGATAAAGAAGGTATAGACCTAACAGGTTGTACCCATTATGGTGAGGGCCAAACATCAGGTATTTAATGTTTGTTAGTTAAATAACTTCATAATCACGTCTGCTGCCGATTTTGCAGCAGACGCAGTTGAAACCTCTGAGCTCTCAGTTAATTCTGACATTTTTCCATCAGAACTAACAACCCTAACTCTATAAACAGCATGTTCGCTTTTTACGTGAGATTTATGAACTTTACTCATAGCAGAGTGCTCATAGACCAAAATCTTGACTTTTTTATCACCACCCAAAGTATCTATTGTTTCTGAAATCATTGAAGTACTCTCGCCCGGAACCCACAATGTAGCATCTTTTACATCTGTTAATTTACCTAAAACAGCTTTGTACATACCATGTTTGCCATAAATAAAGTTAAAGACCTTCAGACCTTTATGATACCTAAAATAGTCAACGAATGCTTCTGTTATCGGATCCAACTTTTCTGACCTGTGAGCTTCTTTATTTTCACTACCGTCAATATTATGCTTACCCGTTCTAGGCCCGTTAAGAACAAACAAATGACCGTCTTGAGGAAGATGTTTTTCTATATTTTTAGCAAGTTTCAAGGCATCTTCTTTTGTAAAATAAAGCCAAGACCCATCAGGATTTTCAGCGTCTCCACCTAATATAGCCACAGTATAATTTTCTGTATCAATTCCAGGAATTTCTGATTTATACTCCTCATATTCCTTCACTAAATCTTGCCTAGTAATGTTATGAGCAACACCTATTACTTCCAGAAGCTTTGTTTCGCTATTATTTATGGAAGCTGCAAAAGATGGTGTAATAACATGCTTAGGCAAGATCATCAAATTGACGCCATTGGTATTAGAAGATGTTTTGATTAAAGTTTCGTATCCATTAAATAGCTGATGTGCTAGATATATTGACAACACAGAAGGGAATTGGGACTTTATTGCTTTCAGCACTTTTATCCCTGTATTTCCAGCACCTAAAATGAGAGGTTTCTTATTACCTTTATATGAACTCAATATATTCAAAACTTTATCTAGATCTTCAGATTCTACCTCCTTTATTTCTATAGATTCATTCTGTCTTTCAATATTATCTTTCAAATATCTAGCGACTCCCTTCATTTGGCCTGTTTCACCTGCGTATTTCGGATTTATTATTAATATCATAAGAGCGCTATTGTTTTGGGAAAAGGATAATTGAGACCCTACCGTAACTAAGAAAAATAAAGTCACGGCTACTCTAAATAATTTTAGCATGTTTTTGAATGTAATTTTTAGCATCATTCATAGTTAACACATAATCATTAGGCATGTCAACATAGTAACTCTCATTTTTTTCTAGACTTATGGGAGTAAAAAATGTATAAATGTCGAATATTCTTTAAGTAGGGTCTGTAGTTCAGTTGGTTAGAACCCACCGCTCATAACGGTGTTGTCGCAGGTTCAAGTCCTGCCAGACCCACCATTACATAGGAGCAGCGCTATGTATGTTTCTGTTTTATCCAGGTATTTGATAAAAACCTACCTAGAAAAATTTCTTTTGGTTACATTAGTCGTAGCATCAACCTTAGTTTTATCTAGCGTATTCGATGTTCTACACAGAATAAAAGGAACTAACTTATCATATATTGTGTTCCTACAACTCTCTTTATTCAAAACTCCTTATCTTTTTATGGAAGTTCTTCCATTAGTTGGAATGCTAACAATGTTTTTGATGAATTATACATTAGGGAAAAGCAATGAACTCCTTATTATGTCTAGCTCTGGAATTTCAATATACAAAATTTTATCTCCAATATTATTGCTAAATTTTGCCATGGGAATTATTGCAATCACTATCGCAAATCCTTTCGCCACCTACGCATTAAAGAAGTATGACAAGATAGATGCAACTGTTACAGATAGAAAATTGCCTTATCTAACATTATCTAACATTGGGATAATGATCACAGAAGACTATGAAAATGAACATAGGATATATGTTGCGAAATCTGTAATTGTCGGCGAGAGAAAAATGATTGATGTATCAGTATTTTTTACTGATGAGAATAATAACTTTAATAAACGTATAGAGGCAGAAGTAGCATATTTCAATCCGAATAACAAACTTATGCTAACAGGAGTTTCGATTTTTACGAATGATTTTCAAAATACTACATATCAGGAATATGAATTACCATCAAAGTTAATTATAGAGAACCTTATCGATGGAGTAACTCCTCCAGAGTATGTTACCTTCTGGAGACTTCCAAATATTATGAATTATCTCTCTCAAGCAGGTTTTTCTATCTTTAAGCACCAGTTGCATTACTATAAAATACTACTCAAACCACTCTCTTTAATATCCTATATATTATACGCTATGTGTTTTATGAGCTATAACGAACGCGGAAAAAATATAATC
>JBEAVG010000046.1:0-6163 GCA_041161045.1 Pseudomonadota bacterium | reverse complement strand
ATTCATAGCTTTGCACATTACAAAGCTTAAGATTGCCCCGCTTGAACCAACTAGGGCTCCGGTGATTATAAGTAGGCTATTACCTAATGTGAAGCCAATTCCAGCTGCTGCCCATCCAGAGTAAGAATTCAGCATGGAAACTATTACTGGCATGTCAGCCCCGCCTACGGGAGCTATTAAGAGAACTCCAAATACTAAGGATCCAAATACTATTAGATTGAATAAAGAAACGGATTCCAATCTTGCAAAATATACTATAGCTATGATTATAGCAGCCAATAGCGCAAATGCGAAATATTGCTGTCCTATAAATTTAAGAGGTTTTGATGGTATTAAACCTTGTAATTTACCGAATGCTATTATTGATCCTGTAAATGTAAGGGCTCCTATAGCAGCTCCAAGAGACATTTCTATGAGATTTCCAGGGTGTAATTGTCCTTTTAAACCTATGCCGAAGCTCTCTGGTGATAGTAGAGCGGAATATGCAACAAGAACAGCTGCTAGTCCCACGAATGAGTGAAATCCTGCAACTAATTGGGGCATTGCTGTCATAGGAATTTTTTTTGCGATATATCCACCTATAATTCCAGCAATCACAATTGCGCATATGACGGCTGCATGATGTGAAAAATTATGCGAATAGAATGTGATGCCTATGGCAGCAAGCATTCCAATAATACCAAGTTTATTTCCCATTCTAGCGCTTTGTGGTGAGGCAAGTCCACGAAGTGCCATTATGAAACATACTCCAGCAAAGAGATAGATAAAATTTATAAATTCTGCAGTGATCATATTTCTCCTTACTTCTTTTTAAACATTTCTAGCATGCGCATGGTTACTATAAACCCACCGAATATATTAATAGCAGCTAAAAACACTGCTATGAGGCCTATAACGCTTCCGGCATCCCACATTGTGCTACCTGCGGCAAGCATACTTCCTATGATAATAACTCCAGATATAGCATTAGTAACAGACATAAGTGGTGTGTGTAATGCTGGTGTCACTTTCCAAACTACATAATATCCGACGAAACAAGCCAAAATAAAAATAGTCAAAAAGAACACAAAATTGCTGCTATGAACAGCAGTATTTTGAGCGACATGCATGGCATTTTGTTGCACCATATGTGCAAGATGCTGAGCCTGTTCGGCAACTTCATTTGCATGTTTAGAAATTACATTTATATCTGTAGCCATAATTAATCTCCTTATCCTATGCTTGTAGTCGTTATTTTGCCTTTATGTGCAAGAAGCATTTTAGAAACTATCTCATCTTCTGCATTAAGTTTTTTATCAGTAAAAGCATGCATTATAAAATTATAAAGATTTTTGGCATATAGTCTTGAGGCATCGTAAGGTATGTTTGTTGCAAGGTTAGAATATCCTATAATAGTTGCTGGCCCTAAGTCTACCACTTGATCTTTAACTGATCCCTCTATATTACCACCAGTAGATGTTGCAAGATCTACTATTACAGATCCAGGATTCATTGATGCTACCATTGCTTTTGAAATTAGTTTTGGAGCTTGTTTTCCAGGGATTTGCGCTGTAGATATTATGATATCAACTTTGCTCGCATATTCGGCCAGTACTTCTTCTTGATTTTTGAGATATTCTTTTGTTACTTCTGAGGCATAGCCGCCTTTTGTTTCGAAATTTGTTTCACCTATTTGTATGAATTTTGCACCTACGCTTTCTACTTGCTCTTTTGAAGCGGCTCTTATGTCATATCCAAAAACTACAGCTCCTAGTCTTTTTGCTGTTGCCATAGCTTGAAGACCGGCGACTCCTGCGCCTAGCACAAGAACTTTTGCTGCTGCCACTGTTCCAGCGGATGTCATAAACATTGGAATTGAGCGTTTGAAATAATATCCCGCTTCTATTACAGCTCTGTATCCAGCTAGATTGCTTTGTGAGGAAAGGGCGTCCATGGTCTGAGCTTTAGTGATCCGTGGGACTAGCTCCATTGCTATAGCGGTCAACCCTTTCTCAGCATATGTTTGTGGCAGAAATTGATTTGTATATGGTGATAGCAAGCCTATTATTACAGCTCCCTTTTTTGCGAATTCTATTTCGTTTATTTTATCTTCTGGAGGTGTTGGTTGAACTTTAAGAATTATATCTGCATCGCTTACAATTTCTAATGGTATGTTAGAAATCTGAACTCCAGATTCTTTATAACTATCATTGGTAAAACCAGCTTTTATACCTGCATCTTTCTCTAATAAAACTTCAAAACCTGCATTAATAAAAGATTTTGCAACATCTGGTGTGATTGCAACTCTTGTTTCATCATGTGCTTTTTCTTTAAGTATTGCTATTTTCATGCTATGCTTGCCTTTAGTTCTTAGAAATATTAAGACGCATAGGATTATATTATTTTATATATGAAATTTATAGCAAAATTTTACATAAAAAATCTGATATTTTTTATCATCCTCTTTCTCCAGTCGAATTGGGCTTTGGCTGTTAAATCTGATGATAGAATATTGAATGTATTTTCTAAATATATAGAATCTTTGAAATCTGTTGCTATAGATTTCACGCAATCTGATTCAAGGGGTGAAATAGCTTCTGGTAAGATGATAATATCTAAACCAAATAAATTTAGGCTGAATTATTACCATCCATATCCTCTGCTCATTCTGGGCAATGATTATGAGGTCATAGTTTATGATTATTCACTTGAACAAACTACTAGAATAGAGAAGAAAGATAACATTTTTAATTTCTTGCTGGTAGAGGATTCTGAGTGGCGAAAGAATTTTAGAATAGATGAAATTATAGAAAATAGTTCCGATTTTTTGGTGAAGTTATATAGTCAAGTTACTGATAGAACAATATCCTTAATATTTAAGTCAGATCCTGTCCGATTATCACAAATTATAATAGATGAACCTGATGGAAATGTAATAGAAGTTGTTTTAGAAAAGATAACAAACATTTCTAATCCTGATAAGGATCTATTTTCTTTACCTAATCCCGATGTTTATGGCAAGCCTAAAAGATTGGACGAGGAGGGGCTTGACGCTATAATTCTTCTACAAAAATAGGATGATTTGTAGAAAAACCTATTAAATTCTTGTGTGGTATAATGGTCTTGCTTCTTTGAAGGTTCCTCTTACGTCAAACTTAGGTTAAAATAGGATGCGCTTCCAGATAATGATGATCAACTTAACTTAAAAATGGAGAATAAAAATGTAAAATAAAGCTGTGTTTTTTGTGCTACAAAATCGCTAATTATAGTTCTTGGCATTTGGTGATTATAGTTATGGGTAGACGCTACCACCTTAATCGTGAAATAATTACACCTATAATCCCATGATTGGATTTTACTAATAAATTTTGATTAATATTATGTCTCAAGAGTCTCAATTTAGTAAATCGCAAGCTCAACAACGATGGAGAGAGGCGGTTGATAAGGTGCGACAGTATCTTGCAAGACCCATTTTACTTAAAAAATCAGTATTTGATAATTTATACACAAAACACCCTAAATTACAGTCAATGA
Organism: Pseudomonadota bacterium; assembly: GCA_041161045.1. Lineage (GTDB taxonomy): Bacteria > Pseudomonadota > Alphaproteobacteria > Rickettsiales > Rickettsiaceae > CANNRM01. The sequence goes on along the minus strand of JBEAVG010000046.1, from coordinate 2,650 downwards.
TCGAAAATGATACTAGAATTCTAAGATATCTAGGTGGTCAGATGCAACTCCAATATGATAACTATTTTAAAGAAGTCACATCAGAGATAAAATTACAATCTGGTCGTGCATTATCTGAGGAAGATAGTAGAGTGCATTTTTTTAATGAGACAGAAAAACTTCAGGCAAAGCTTCTATACGATTCAAGCAAAAAATGCTTTGTCAATGAATCTGGAGAGCCATTAAATTATACTATAACACCTGATAGTTTCAATAAGGGGTCAGGATTTGTATTCGATGTATCAAAAGCTGAGATATATGTTTTTCAACATCAACGTAACTATACGCATCATAGTAGTATTTTTGGGGGGAAATCTGCATTAGGAGGAACCATTTCTATCGTTGATGGTAAAATAGCTGCTATATCAAACAATAGTGGTCACTATAGAACTAGTGAGGCACAATTGTACTTGGCTCTTGAAGTGATAAGAGATAGATATCCTGAAGTAATTTCCTCAAATGCCCAAATCAATATTATAGATCACCATAACCACACTAGAACAAAATATTCCTACGATGAATTCATACGATCTATGGAAAAGATTGATGAAAGAACCGCAAAAACAAAATTAGAAGGTTCTATAGACGGCCTTATAGATTTGCATAGTAAATATAATGATGCATTAGAGCGTCCTATCTATGAGTCAATAAAGCAATCAATATTATCAAATTCCGATGACGTACTCATGACCATTCAAAACAAAAGTTACCTCCTATCCGATCAGAGAGTAGAAAAATTACATTTCTATCTTGTGAAGAAGGCAGACGAGAACCCAGAATTGTTAGCAAAATGTATAAAAGACAAAATATTTTCTGAACACTCTATGGTTCTGATGTATGCGATAAAGGAGGGTTTTTCTAAACACACTATTACTACTCTATTAAAAAATGGTATAGGAGTTAAAGCCGTTGACTCAAAGCTTAATACTCCGATGCGTCTAATTAAAGACTCAAAGACTTTAAATTCTCAAGAGAAGATCGAGATATTAAAAGCATTTTCAACAAATCCAGCTCCACAAAAACGACGCATGGACGAGGATGAAACTTTTCGAGCAAAAAGAATAGGTAACGTGTCTAGAAGTCTATAAAATCAAGACATTATCCGTAGACTTATCAAAATTCATGGATTGAGGTATTAGTAGAGAATTTTTTTATGGTATAAGCATCTTCCTGAGTTGATTATAGGAGGGTGATATAGCTTAAATTCATGCTGCTTGGGTTCTGAATGTTAAAGTCATTAGCCTTTCAAGTGTACTAGACAAATTCTAGCGGACTGAGTGTATCATTATATATTGAACTCATACAATAACATTGCTTCTTGAGAAAAACTCCATCATATAGTATATTTCCCTTAATTAAAATAAGGACGCAATAATTATGTCAAATATAGGACAAATCTTAGACTCAAAATGGCAGAATATTTGGGAAGAAGCAAAGGTATTTAAAGTAGACAATAATTCTTCTAAACCAAAGTATTATGTCCTTGAAATGTTTCCCTATCCTTCCGGAAAATGCCATGCTGGTCATGTCAGAAACTATACTATAGGCGACGTGATTAGTCGTTTTATGACTCGTAAAGGTTATAATGTACTTCATCCTATGGGTTGGGATGCTTTTGGTCTTCCAGCTGAAAATGCGGCTATTCAAAATAAAACTCATCCGGAGAAATGGACATATGCTAATATCGACCATATGAAAGCTCAGCTTAAAGCATTGGGTTTTTCTTATGATTGGTCTCGTGAGATTGCTAGTTGTAGTCCTGATTATTACAAACATGAACAGAAATTTTTCATAGAACTTTTAGAGAAGGGGCTTGCTTACCAAAAAGAATCAGTTGTTAATTGGGACCCTGTTGATCAAACGGTTCTGGCTAATGAACAGGTAGAAAATGGTCGCGGGTGGCGTTCTGGAGCTTTAGTGGAAAAGAAAAGTTTGAAGCAATGGTTCTTGAAGATCACAAATTATGCGGATGAGCTTCTGGAAGATCTAAAATCTCTCAAGGATTGGCCTGAAAGCGTTAAGACAATGCAAGAAAATTGGATTGGAAAATCTGAAGGTGCGGAAGTAGAGTTTAAGCTGAAAGGAATTGATGATTCTATAAGAATCTTCACCACTCGTCCAGATACTTTATTTGGTGCTGCATTTGTTGCAGTTGCTTATAATCACCCGATTCTAAATCATGTAGATATGACTCCCGAGATTAAGGCCTGTATAGATAAATGCGTGCATCAAAGCACGGCAGCTGAAGAGTTAGAGACTGCTGAGAAAGAAGGGGTGGATACGGGTATAGTAGTTGTGCATCCATTTGACCCATCGATAGAGATTCCAGTTTATGTAGCCAATTTTGTATTGATGGATTATGGAACTGGTGCTGTTTTTGGTTGCCCCGGTCATGATGCAAGGGATCACGAATTTGCAAAGAAATATCATCTTCCGATTAAGCAGGTGGTCAATAACAAAGATATTAACATCAACGTTGATAGGGAGCCATATCTTGATCAAAAAGGTATTGTCATTAACTCGCATTTCTTAGATGGTTTATCTGTATCAGCTGCTAAAAAATCTGCAATTCATAAATTGGAAGAGATTGGATCGGGCAAGGGAGTCACGC
>JBEAVG010000045.1:0-5123 GCA_041161045.1 Pseudomonadota bacterium | reverse complement strand
ATGCATTCTCCAGCGTTTTACATTATAGCAATTTCTCTTCTTTTTTTACTGCTAACAAGAATAATGAAAAAATCTATAGATAAAAGATTTGTAGAATTATGAGAAAATATGCTTTCGGGTTGATAGCTGAATATTTAATTAGTCTATTATATTTGCTTAAATTATATAAAATTATAGGTCATAGGGTTAAAACTAAACTTGGTGAAATAGATCTCATTTGTAAAAGAGGAAAAACGATTGTCTTTATAGAGGTCAAGGCTCGTTCTTCTGAGTATGATGAGTTGCCATGTAGATCTCAGCAACAAAAAAGAATTCGAAATGCTGCAATTTTATTTTTACAAAAAAATAGAAGATTTGATGGATATGATATAAGATTTGATTTGTGCATAATAAGACCCTACAAATTTCCGCATGTTATAAAGAATGCTTGGTAATATATGGTATCAATAGATCAAGAAAGAAAAAAAATTATAAAGGCAGTATTGCCATTCGTTTTGGATGAGGGGTGGAATTCGTCCGTTTGTGAAAAAGCGTCAGAATCTATTGATAAGGATAAGCGCTATTACCTTACTCTTTTTAGTGATATTTCTTCTGTAGTAGATTTTTTTGAGCAGGAAGAGGATATTCGTATGCTAGAAGAGTTGCATAAAATTAATGCTCCAGAAAAAATTCGTGAAAAAATCAAATTAGCTCTTATGCTAAGGTTAGGTAGCATTTCTGGAGGGAGTGCTATGTTAAAAAAATTAGAAGATTTTTATTTGAATAGCAAGAGGCCTTTGGAATTTACTAATGCTGCTTCCCATATATGGCGCACTTCTGATGTTATATGGAAATATGCTGGAGATCAATCTTTGGATTTTAATTATTACACAAAAAGGGTCCTTCTTGCTGGCGTTTATACAAAAGTTATAAATCGAATTCTTCATCATGGTGAGCAAAATATAGAAGAATATATTGCCATGAGTCTAGATAAAGTAATAAACTTTGGAAGTTTGAAGAGATATTTTAAAATACCGAAAATAGAAGATATCCCAATACTAAGGATGTTCTTGTGATATCAGGAATATGATGCGGTACTCGGACTGCTGATCCTTTGCTACTGTTGTATTACTTCCAAGAGCCAATCTATAATTTCTTCTGGATTCATTGTTGCTGTGTCGATTTCTATAGCATCTTCAGCTTTGATAAGTGGAGCGGCTTCTCTGTTCATATCCCTATAATCGCGATCTTTTATATCTTTTTCGATCTCTTCTAAAGATGCATTATTACCAGACTTTTGCATTTGGGTGTAACGCCTTTGTGCTCTAGTTGTCAAATCAGCATTTACGAATAGTTTTATATCTGCATCAGGCGCTATTTGTGTTGTTATATCCCTTCCTTCCATAACTATTCTTTTATGACTATTTAGAGTGTTTTTCATAGATTTGCTTAAATTTTCCCTTACTTCTGGAATTGCAGCAATAACTGAAGATGTCTTTGTTACAAGAGGTGAGTATAGTCGTGTATGATCTTCTGCTATGGTAATAGGCTTTTTAGATAGTTCTATAATTGCAGCATGGTCATTGGTTGTGTCGATATTTTTTTCTAATACATCATAGGCTAATTGCCTATAAAAAAGGCTACTTTGGCAGTATTCTAGGTTAAAACGTTCGGATAGAAGTTTAGCTAAGGTTCCTTTACCTGATGCAGCCGTGCCATCTATTGCAACAACTATGGGCATGTCAAAATTCAAGAGTTTATCGAGCATGTCTAGTCAATGTAATTTTTAGCAAGCTTAACATAATGCTCTGCTGAGTCTTTTATGTGTTTTATTTCATCATCAGAAAGATCTCTAACATATTTTGCGGGGACTCCAGCCCAAAGCTGCTTGGAGCCTACGACTTTCCCGGGAGAGACAACCGCGCCTGCCGCTACGAAGCCGAATTCTTCAACTTTGGCTTTATCTAATATTGTTGCTCCCATGCCAATGAATGCATTATCTTCTATATCGCACGCATGCAATATTGCGCGATGTCCTATGGTAACGTTACTTCCTATTGTTGTGGGCCCATTAAATCTAGAAGTGTGGATTATAGATCCATCTTGTATATTTGTTCGCTTTCCTATTGTTATGGGTGCAACGTCTCCACGAATTACTGATGTAAACCACACGCTAGAATATTCATCAATTGTTACATCTCCTATTACATAGCAACCATTAGCTAGAAATGCAGATTCATGAATCTTTGGTAAGTGATCTTTGTATTTTAAACTGTGTAACTGCATAATTTTTTCCTATGTTTTTCGTGTGTTATTCTATACATAGACTTTAATACTGCCAAATAAATATTCCCAATTCATTAGCTTTTTTGAGAACATCTTCTGGGTTGATAACTATCACGCCACTATTTTCTATCGCGATTCCTGCAAAATTATTTTCATATAACATAACAATAGTATTTACACCTATTACTGGTGTGTCTAATCGTGGGTCTTGGTTTGGTTTCATAGATTTAACAACTATTGCTGATTTTGTTTTTTTGGCTAGATTTTTTGATCGTTTTATCAGTTCATCAGTTCCTTCTGCTGCTTCTACGGCAATCACGACTCCATTTTCTATTATTACTGATTGGCCTATATCCAGAGATCCGAGTGTTTTAGAAGCATTCATACCTATTTCAATATCATGTAAGTTGCGTTTTGAAGGTTTGATTTTTGTTACGATTTTTTTTTGATGAATATAATCCATAGGTGATTTTATAGAGAACCCCTCTTTCTCTATATATTCGGCAACTATCCTTAACAGTTTGTCGTCTCCCAATAACTTAGAGGCTAGGATCTTGGAAAGTAGTAATGCTCCTTTGGTATCCACGGCTATATCTGAAAGATTCGGTCTTTTTATATGTCCACATATAACTATATTTTTTACATTGTGTTTTTTGAAAAAGTTTAAAATGCTACTTACTTTACCAATTTGAAATTCTTCAGCTATATGCTCAGAAAAGTCAGACTTTTTTGTAATTCCAGTTAGGCAAGCAACAACTGCCTTTTTGCTATGGCTTGCTACTATAATAGGTAAGGCTCCGTGCGCTGCAATTATTCCTAAAATTTCAGACATTTTTTTTATGTATCTCCATAAAATTATAGAGTCATCTATTTTTATCACTGCAAAATGTTCAAATGACAAAATATGCTATGCGATTACATCTCTTTTGATGACATTAGAGATATAATAAACGCTACATCTAAATGAGTAAATTTATTTCTCCAATATTGCTTTAACTTCTGATATACTAGCCTGCAAATCTTAAATGTAAGGACTAGAATTATCATGAAACTTTCAGAATATTTTTTGCCAGTTTTAAAAGAAAGACCAGCTGAAGCGATGGTCGCTTCACATTCTCTTATGCTCAGAGCTGGAATGATTAGGCAGCAATCTTCGGGTATTTATATATGGCTTCCATTAGGGCTCAAGGTTCTTAAAAATGTTGAGAATATAGTGAGGAGAAATATGAATGCGACAGGTTGTCTTGAAGTTTTGATGCCATGCGTTCAGCCAGCTGAGCTTTGGATAGAATCTGGTAGATATGATAGCTATGGTAAAGAGATGTTGCGTTTTAAGGATAGAAATGACAATGAAATGCTTTTTGGTCCAACAAATGAAGAAGTAGTGACAAATATTTGTAAGGAAAATATACAATCTTATAAGGATTTGCCTAAGAATTTATATCATATTCAATGGAAATTCAGGGATGAAATTAGGCCTAGATTCGGGCTAATGCGTGGCAGAGAGTTTTTGATGAAAGATGCTTATTCATTTGATATAGATGAAAAAGGTGCTAGAGAATCATACAATAAAATGTATGTTGCTTATATTCAAACTTTCCGTGATTTGGGTGTAAAAGTAATTCCAGTACAAGCCGAAACAGGGCCTATTGGTGGGAATTTGAGTCATGAGTTCCATATTGTGGCTGATACAGGTGAGAGCGCTATCTATTATGACAAGAAATTTGATATAATAGAGCAAGACACTTCTATAAATATAAATCTTATGCAATCGCTTTATGCTGCTGCAGATGAGATGCACAAGCCAGAAACTTGTCCTGTGCAAGAGGCAAACCTCGCTTCCGCAAGGGGAATAGAGGTTGGGCATATCTTTTATTTTGGTACGAAATATTCTGAAGCAATGGGTGCCCTTGTTAATAATGATGAAGGTAAAATGGTGCCCGTGGAAATGGGGGCTTACGGTATAGGGATTTCTAGAGTTGTGGCGGGTATTATTGAAGCAAACCACGATGAGAGGGGGATTATATGGCCAGATTCTGTTGCGCCATTTAAGGTTTCAGTTCTTAACTTAGCTACTGATTCTGGCGTGTGCAATGCTATTGCTGAACGTATTTATACGAACTTAAGCAATCAAAAAATAGAAGTTCTTTATGATGATACTGCTGATAGAGCTGGTCAAAAATTTGCTACTCATGATCTGATTGGCTCTCCTTGGCAGATTATAATAGGTATTAAAAAGGCTACTAATGGACTTGTGGAGCTCAAACATAGACGTACAGGAGAAGTAGAAGATATGCCAGTGGATGCAGTTATAGCAAAAATTTCAGGGGAGTTTAATGTACTTTAGTTTTAGGCTTTTTGTAGCATTACGTTATTTTTTTGCTAAGAAAAATGAGTTATTAGTTTCTTTTATCTCTAAAGTATCGCTTGTTGGAGTTATGCTTGGTGTAGCTGCGCTTATTGTTGTTATGTCTGTAATGCACGGTTTTAGAACCGAGCTTGCTGCTAATATTGTTGGCCTGAACAGTGATATTTCAATATTATCATTGGGACGTAATATAAAATCTCCAAGAGATATAGAGCATATTCTTAAAACTCAAGAATATATAAAGTCAGCTATTCCTATTGTTCTTGGTCAAGGTCTGGCGATAGGTCCACGGACATCTCTGGGTGTTCTTGTTAAGGGGCTCTATCTTGAGGATTTAAAATCAAAAGATCGTATAGCTAATAATATAGTGTTTGGTAGTCTTGATAACTTTATTGAGAAAAATGAAATAGTAATAGGTGTAGAGCTCGCAGCTAATCTTGGTGTGAGAGTTGGTGATCATGTAAAACTTATTTCTTCACAAGTAATATCT
>JBEAVG010000030.1:0-3680 GCA_041161045.1 Pseudomonadota bacterium | reverse complement strand
TAAATATATCATGCCCATCATGACTAGCCTTATATATCAAAGATTTTAAATTAGTAGAATATGGTAAAAATCCTAAAGCAACTTCTTTAGGAAGTGATAGAGCAAGCTCAGTAGATAATGTATTGAGCCCTAAATTTGTAACTATTATAGATATTTTAGGCCTCACGTTATGAGAACTTTGTAGCAAAGAATTATCATCTTTCTCATTAATAGTATTAGTACGATCAAGATATAACTCCTTCTGTTCTATAACTTTTTCTCCATTAGGCAAATGACCTGAGTCAAATTCATAATATTGCCCCAATTGTGTTGCCTTCTCTATGTTATTAGGCCTTACACTAAGAAGACCATATAAGGCTAAAATTATAAAAATAACAGCAAGTATACCAGAAGAAATAACCAAGTATTTCTTTACCTTCTCTCTCATTGCTCGATCTTTTAACATAATCTACTTCACCTCTGCTCTAATATCTGAGTTAATATGAAGCCCCTGTATTAAGTCATAAGCACGGGAATATTGGTAGTCATTCTTATACATTTCAGACATTTCTTTTGCTTTCTTTTTCTCAGACTCTTTATCTTTATTCTCGTCTAAAGATTTTGTATCCTTCTTATCTTCAGAAGATGATTTATCTTCTTGCTGCTTTTCCTTCTCACTCTTTAAATGATTATGCAATATTGCCTCTGAAAAACGTTTGTCATTTTCATCATGCTTAGGATACTCAACTTTAGCCTGCTCTACTACGATATCAGGCTCTATTCCTTCTCCTTGTATACAACGCCCCTTAGGGGTGTAATATTTTGCTACAGTAAGCTTCATGGCAGATCTTTTATCAATAGGCATTACAATTTGCACGGAACCCTTTCCAAAAGACTTAGTTCCCATAATAGTAGCCCTCTTATAATCTTGAAGAGCTCCAGCAACAATTTCTGACGCAGATGCAGAACCACCGTTTATTAGCACGACCATAGGAACTTTTGGAGCCTTAGGGACAAATTTATTAGCATTCAAGACAGAATTTGGAACTTTTATACGACCTTTCATTTCAACAATCATACCCGAATCTATAAAATATTCAGCCACACCAGCAGACTGTTCCCACAAACCACCAGGATTATTCCTAAGATCTAATATAATTCCCTTAATAGGATTTTTTGACTGCTCCAAAGCATCTTTCATTTCTTTCTTCAAATCAATCGTAGTATTTTCATTAAAAGTGAACAACCTGATATAGGCTATGTCGTTATCTCTTTTAACCTTTACAGATTTCAACTTTACAATCTCTCTTACTAATTCAAAGTCTCTAGGTTTAGCTTCACCTTCCCTAAATATTGTAACTTTAACCTTAGTTCCAGGCTCTCCTCTTAGATTTTTTACAGCTTTAGAATGACCTAAAACCGCAACAGAATCTTCATTAACGCCTATTATATAATCCCCAGCTTGAATTCCAGCCTTATGAGCAGCAAGATCATCAATAGGAGAAATAATCTTAATAAAATTTCCTTCAGGAAGGATTTCAACACCAATGCCACCGAACTCACCTTTGGCAAAGTTCATCATATCATCTAGATCCTCATCTTTAAGATAAGTAGAATGAGGGTCTAGAGATGAAAGTATACCAGCAAATGCAGCATCTAGCATCTCTCTACGATTAGGCGCTTCAACATAATCTGTTTCAATTTTCTCAAAGATTTCCTGGAATGCTTTATAAGCAGCTTGGTTAGTTATATCTTGCTTCTTTTCAGATGCGAAAGAAGATGAAGTAATAAAAAAACAACCTATTAAAAATACAAAATGTCTTATCCACATAAACTATATATCCAAATCTTTTATTAATTTATCCATTTTATCTAAAGCTTCGCTATGAATAAAATTGAATCTTTTTTCAGAGCTTTTGCCCATTAAATCCTCAACCATTCTAGCAGCATTTTCTGCATCATCTAGTGTTACTTTTATCAAAGTACGATTTTTTACATTCATTGTCGTCTCTTTAAGCTGAGCGGCCGTCATTTCTCCAAGACCCTTAAACCTTCCAACTTCAATTTTGGCTCTACTATTTTTTGTAAGCTCTGCCATAACTATTTCCTTGTGAGAATCGTCAACAGCATAATAGGTTTTAGTTGATTGAGTTAGTCTATAAAGTGGTGGTTTGGCAATATATAAATGTCCATCCTTAACAAGTTGATGCATCCTAGTATAAAAAAATGTCATAAGAAGTGCTGCTATATGAGCTCCATCAACATCAGCATCTGTCATTATAACAATTTTTTCATAACGAAGATTCTCTGACTTATACCCCCCTCCAGTGCCACATGCCAATGCTATCTCAAGATCTCTAATTGCCTCATTTTGCATTATCTTTTCACGATTAGCGCTAACAACATTCAAAATTTTACCACGAAGAGGAAGTATGGCTTGGAATTCTCTATCCCTTCCTTGCTTTGCACTACCCCCTGCAGAATCACCTTCTACTATAAATAACTCTGTTCCAGACCTATTACTTCTAGTACAATCAGCAAGTTTCCCAGGAAGACGCAATTTTTGCATAACATTCTTCCTGTCAACAACCTTTGAAGATTTGCGATTAAGCCTATCTTCTGCATTCCCCATAAAATATTCTATGAGTTTATCAGATATAGCTTTATTGCTACTAAGCCAATGATCGAAATGGTCTTTTAAATTATTTTCGACAAGCTTTACTGCTTGAGATGAAACAAGCTTATCTTTGGTTTGCCCCTGAAAAAGAGGATCATGAATAAATACTGAAAGAATTCCACGCGCTCCGAGAAGAATATCATCTATAAGCAAATTACCAATTTTCTTATTACCTATAATCTCACCATAACCTTTAATAGCCTTAAGCATAGCAGCGCGAAGCCCCTGTTCATGAGTGCCCCCTAAAGGAGTTGGAATAGTATTGCAATAAGAATGTACGAATCCTTCAGAATCTTCAGACCACGCAATCGCCCATTCTATTCTACCATTCTTAGCACCAAGATTCACCTCTCCAGCGAAAATTTTATCCACAAGAGGCGAAATATCAGACATTTCAGAAACAAGATAATCAAGCACTCCCTTGGGAAAATGCAAAACATCCGCTTCTGGAGCATCAGACACTAGCTCTGAAGCCCTACTCCAATGTATCTCAACACCTTTATGAAGATAAGCTTTAGACTTAGCAAGTTTATATAACCTAACAGGAGAAAAAATAATGTTACTACCAAAAATTTCATCATCAGGATAAAAAGTTATAACAGTACCACGTCTATTTCCTGGCCCATCAAATTCCTGAAGATCCGTAACAGGAGCACCTTTACTATATTCTTGTTTATATGCCTTTTTATTACGATAAACCTCAACAATAAGACGCTTAGACAAAGCATTTACAACTGAAACACCCACACCATGAAGTCCACCTGCAGTTTGATAAGCTTTATCAGAAAATTTTCCACCAGAATGAAGAGTAGTAAGAATAACTTCTAGAGCAGATTTATCAGGGAATTTTGGATGTTTATCTACAGGAATTCCACGACCATTATCCTCAACAGTAACACTACCATCAGCATTTACTGAAAGCTTAATGCGAGAAGCATGTCCAGCAACAGCCTCATCCATAGCATTATCCAAAACCTCAGAAACAAGATGATGTAAAGCATTCTCATCCACGCCTCCTATATAC
>JBEAVG010000158.1:0-4393 GCA_041161045.1 Pseudomonadota bacterium | reverse complement strand
CATAAATGTGTACCTAATTATATTTGCTAAATCACCCAAAGACATATTGAGTTGATATTCAGAGGATTATATGAAAATATATCACGAAAATCAACATATACACAGATATAAAGCAAAAATTAAGGAGATAAGATTTATGATAATGGACTCTATCCAATATGTAAAAAAACTTATTTTAAAGATATTTTATTATTTTATATCTTTTCCATCATGGTTTAGCGACTCTATAAACTCTATTATTTTCTTTATCAGAGATCAGAAAAGAAAATTTAATAACCTAGCAGAAACAAATCTAGAGTTAGGAAAATATCATTTTTTTAATGGCAACATAAAAGATGCGACACTAAGATTCCGTATTACACAATGGCTTTTTGACAGTAAAAATAAGGAAATAGATTATTGGTTAGGATGGTGCTTCTTCTTAAAAGGAGACTACAAAACAGCTATTCCATACATAGATTCTGGTAAAGATTATGATAAAGAAGGTTTGGGTAAATTTATTCAAAATCATACCAAAATATCAGAAGTACCATACGAAATCTGGGATATAATTCAAAGAATAGATATTGCACAAGATGAAAATAGATATTCTTTAATAGATACAAAAAATAACCAAATCGATCTCCCTCTAGAGTTCGTCTCAATGATTCTAGAAAACTCAGATAATTTCGATGAAAATGCTAAAATATTAGATTACGGCGCTGGATCTGGACTAACAGGCTCTATGTTAGATTATAGCACTGATGTTTCGTACAATATTAAGGCTGTGGAGTCTGTTGATATATTCCTCGATTACATAAAAGAAATATATGGAGATCGTGGAAATATTTACGACGAAGTTATCTATAATAATTTACAAAATATCAACGAAATTCTAAAAAATGAAAAATATAACATTATAATGAGCTTCAACAGCCTTCCTTTCGCATTAGACTTATCAAAATATCTACAAGCTTTCAATAAAAGTCTAACAACCAATGGAAAGCTAGCTATTTTGCTTCCAGTTGGACCCAAAAGCGAGTGGTCTATGAACACAAAATCATTTATTTATGCAGAAGAAGATTTAAAAGAACAGTTAAAGCTTGCCAAATTTAATATTGTATTTATAAAGAAATGGAGCATAAAGTCTGGTGTTTCTTATATAGGGTTTATTTGCTCTAAATAATGTACTTAAAGGTATTATACGCTTATGAAAAATCTTCTCACTTTAATGTTTTATTTATCTCTTACTACTTCTTTAGTGGAAGCAGCAAAAACCCCTACTGCTAAAGACGACAATATGTCTTTCGTATACGGAGCTTGCAGTGATATAGACGACCCATATGAGGGTATTAATCGTAAAATCTTTATGTTTAATTCTATACTAGATCACTTCCTACTAAGACCAGTAGCAAAAGGATATAATAAAATATTCGACGAACCAACAAAAGCTAGAGTTGCTAACGCTATGGATAACGCAAAAGTACCACTAACCATGGTAAATAACGTTCTTCAAGTTGATGGAAAAAATGCTCTTCGTAGCTTTTGGCAATTCGCTATAAATACAACATTCGGAACATTCGGAATGCAAGATATTGCAGGAGCTAGAGGCCTTCATGTCGAGCCACAAACATTAGGCTCCACACTTGCTAGATACGGAGTTGGACCTGGGCCATATATAGTTCTACCAATATATGGATCTACAAATTTAAGAGATATATTAGATAAACCATTTGCAAATGGCACAATGAATCCCCTACACTATTACTTGAGTCGTAGCACTAGAGGAGCAATTGCTGGTGTTACATTAGTAGAAGAAAGAGCGTCGATATTACCATTCACAGACTATATATCCCGTACATCTACTGATCCATATTTGGCTATTAGGAGCGCTATCCACCAAAGAAGAGAAGGTCAAGTCAGTTATCCTAGTAATTACTACTGCACCAAAGGAAGGTTAAAATGAGATATTCTTTAGTTCTTTTTCTTGCGTTAATTATTTCTCAAGTCTCATTTGCAGATGATTCGAAGATAGAATCTTATGTACAGAATTTAGTAAATGATTCACTAAATGTACTTAAAGATGACAAAATTTCATCCAATGATAGGACAACAAAAATACGAAACATGCTTGCAAACAATATGGACACCACATGGATGGGAAAGTTTACATTAGGACGCATAATTAAAACATTATCAGAATCAGAAATCAACACCTTCATCTCAACATATAAGTCATTTGTACTTAACAGCTACGCTAAAGCCGTAAGCCAATATCATGGTGAAAATGTTCAGATAAAACACGTACAAACTATGGACGAAGGCTTCTCGATAGTTCAAACCCAAGTAATAAAGGGAGATGGTAATGTAATCAATGTGAACTATCTAGTACATAATTCAGATAACACATACAAAGTTTGTGATATAATTACAGAAGGTATAAGCCTTATCAACTCTCAAAGAGCTGAGTTTATGGGAGTTATTGCAAGTAAAGGTATCGATTCTTTAATTAGCGATCTCAAGCAAAGAACATAACTAGGCCAGATCATGTTAGACATAGACATTAGACAGGATCTTGCATTAGCTCATCGCATTATAGCCCATCTTAAACTTGACGATCATACATACACTCATATATCAATGCGCCCAGCGGGAGCCTCTTACTTCTATATAGCACCTTTTGGGCTTATATTTAATGAAGTAATGCCTGGAGATTTAATTCAAATTCCACTAGATAAATCAGCAGCTAGAGATATAGAGGAAAATTATAACCTAACTGGCTATATGACACATAGCTCACTATATAACTCAAAACCAGAAATAAACGCAGCAATACATTTACATACTCCTGAAATCGTTGCCGTTTCATCAATAAAAGATGGTTTAATGCCATTAAGCCAATGGGCCCTCCATTTCTATGAAAAAGTGTCTTATGCCAATTACGACTCATTGATACTAGATACCCACAATGGCAATAAAATAGCAGCATCTATGGGAGATAATAAAACACTATTGATGAGAAACCATGGAAGTCTAACTATAGGTAAAGACATACAAGAGGCTATGTTTTATACTTATCACCTACAAAAAGCTTGTGAAGCTCAAATTTTAACATTAAGCATGGGAAAGGATTTTTACTCTCCTGAAGAAAAAATCTGCAAAAAGGCGGTGAAAGATTTACTCTCATTTGAAGAAAATTTGGGTCATCGTGACTGGAAAGCGTGGCGCAGATTGATCAATTTTTAAAAAATTAATCAAACAATAAAAATTGTGTTCCTATTTTCCTTCCTTTGTATTAATCTGGGTATGCGTTATACGCTATCATAAATTTCTGAAAGGTCCGTTGTCATGACAAAAAAAGTCGAAGAACAAGTTAAGAAGCCTAGTGTGGATGAGCAGTTACAACATCTCATTAAAGAGGGATCACATACTCTCGACCACGAACTTGTTGATTTAGATGACGACAAACTGGACCTACCAAAACTAGAAGATCTCTTAAAAAAACCGCAAGAAAAGAAATAGCCTTATGTACCAAATGCTTCCAAAGAGGATTTGACACATAAGACTAAGTACTAGGTGAGCGCCGCAGCAACAACGTAGAATAAATCTGGGATTTGGTATAAGACTAAAGCAAATTTCCCTATTGTGAATCACCACATCCGTCAATAATTTTAGCAGAAATAATTGAATCTGGATCAGTTACCTTGCCATTATCATTAAGATCTCCCTTCTTTATAAGATCTACAAATGGCATACCCTTAACTACTTCACCAAAGACAGTATATTGCCTATCCAAAAATTTTGAATCTGCTAAAACTATAAAAAATTGACTATCTGCAGAATCTGGCGATGAAGCTCTAGCCATAGAAACAACACCTCGAATATGTGAAGCTTCAGAAAATTCAGCTTTAAGCTTCTTACCGGAACCACCCATACCTGTCCCTGTTGGGTCTCCAGTTTGAGCCATAAATCCTTTCATAACCCTATGAAAAACAACACCATTATAAAATCCTTGATTGGTAAGCTCTATAATACGTGCTACATGATTAGGGGCAAGATCTGGACGAAGTTTTATTTGCACATCACCATATTTCAAAGTAAGAACAAGACATTTATCAGAAGGAGCCGAATTATCGGCTATCGCATTCATACCAACTAAAGAAGACATAATAAGCACCACACAATTTATAATTTTTTTGATTATTTTGAACATTGCAGAAACCATTTTTTAATCTGATTTTATGTCACTATATCACGAATATATAAGATTGTCATTTAACAATGCTAGGCATTGGTATTGCTAAATAACAGTTGACATGGGATTTGAGTACTGTTATATTATGGCGAAAAAGGTTATTGATATGGAGAATTGCAAGGGTTGTGGGAGCACTAAGTTAACGAAGAATGGAAAGAA
>JBEAVG010000112.1:0-4476 GCA_041161045.1 Pseudomonadota bacterium | reverse complement strand
GTAGCAGAGTCTGTTAATTCTCCTACTCCATTATCGAATTGACCTTGTGACTTACCGACCCCACGAAAATTGATGCGTAGAACTGTAAAACCGTTATTTGCTAAAGTTTGGTATAAGGAATATACAACTTTATTGTTCATAGTTCCGCCATATAAAGGGTGCGGATGCAAAACAAGGGCTACTGGGGCTGATTTATTCTCTGATTGGGTGTAACGTCCCTCTATTCGGCCAGCTGGGCCATTAAAAAAAACTTCAGGCATAATACTTGACTAATCCACTAAGTTATTTATCATGCTACGTACGGCTTAAAACTAATATTTAACATGCACGAGCGCTTTTAATGTATTTTACAACAATATATGCATCATAACATACTTTAGTCATAAAAGCAAGAAAATTAATAATTTATTAATATGATATTAACAACGAAAGGAAGATATGCTGTAATGGCTATGATAGCATTAGGGGAGCGTCAAGGTGCTTACGCAACTCGAATTGCAGAGATTTCTGAAATGAAAAATATACCTCATAGCTATCTTGAGCAAATATTTAGTCTTCTGCGTAATGCCGGCATAGTGGAATCTGTTAGAGGTCCTGGTGGCGGATATAGATTAAAAACACCTCCTGAATCATTGAGATTGATTAATATAATAAATGCAGTAGACGAAAGAATTACTATGACTAAATGTCATAATAATAGTGAGAGTTTTTGTATAGCTCCTTCAGTTCAATGTAGGGCTCATGATTTATGGGTTGGACTTGAGTATAAGATTTTAAATTATTTTGCTAATATAACAGTACAAGATGTTGTCGATGGGAATGTTAGAAATATAATAAGCAGTAATAGAAATATTGTAGGACGTAGTCAAAACCATATATATTTCGATCATAATGCCACTACTGATATTGATCCTAGAGTAAAGGAATTTATAGATCTTATTCCATCTGTTCCTCTTAACCCATCATCAATACATTGGCATGGAAGACTTGCCCGTTCGATGTTAGAAGATGCAAGAAATAATATAGCTTATGCAATGGGTATTAAACTTGGGCCAGGTGATGATTATTCTATTACTTTTACTTCATCAGGCACAGAATCAAACAACCTTGTACTGAATAATTTCAAAGAAAAACATGTTTTAATTTCTAGTGTAGAGCACATGTCAATACTTGAACCTGCAAAGAAAAACCCTAACACTCAGGTTATTCCTGTAGATTCTGATGGGCAGATTGATATGCAAGAGTTAGAACGAAAATTACAAACAATTCCTGAAGGTTCTTTGTTATCAGTTATGATGGCTAATAATGAAACTGGTATTTTGCAAAAAAATATTAGTGAAATAGCAGCTTTAGCGAGAAGATATAAAATTTTTATACATAGCGATTGTGTTCAGGCATTAGGAAAAATACATATTAATTACAATGAGTTTGATTTTGTAACAATTTCTTCGCATAAGGTGGGTGGTATTTCTGGTGTTGGCGCTTTGATACATAGGTCTAATCTAGCTATACAGGCTCAGATTGTTGGTGGCGGTCAAGAAAGAGGTATGCGTTCCGGTACGGAAAATGTCATAGGAATATCTGGATTCGGTATTGCTGCAACATTTTTAGATAGTAGATGTAATAAATTATTAGATGTTGCAATTCTTAGAGACAAAATGGAGGCTATGATAAAAGATATTTGTCCTGATGTAATGATTTTTGGGGAGAATACTGCTAGACTAAACAATACATCTAGCATTATGATGCCAGGTGTCGATTCTCAAAAGCAAATAATGAAGTTTGATTTGGCTGGAATTTCTGTTAGTGCGGGCTCTGCTTGCTCTTCAGGAAAAACTAAGATATCTCATGTGCTTAAAGCTATGGGTGCAACAGATGAGGAAGCGAGTTGTACTATTAGGATCTCTTTAGGATTAGAAGTTTTAGAAGAAGAAATTATACAATTTGTCGATAGTTGGAAAATAATATTTGAGGAAGCGCGTAATGGAACTAATTAAAGCAAAAGAAAACCTAATAAAAAAAGGTCTTAGGATGCCAATTTATTTAGATTATCAGTCTACTACTCCTATAGATCCAAGAGTTCTGGAAGCAATGATACCATATTTTACTGACAAATTTGGTAATCCACATTCCAGAAGTCATTCTTATGGTTGGGAAGCAGAAGATGCTGTTGATTTAGCTAGGTCTGAGGTTGCTCAACTTATTTCAGCAGATTCTAAAGAGATAATTTTTACTTCAGGCGCAACTGAATCTAATAATTTGGCTATTAAGGGCGTTGCTCATTTTTATAGAGATGTAAAGAATCATATAATAACAGTTTCTACTGAACATAAATGTGTATTGGATACTTGCAGACATTTGGAGCAAGAAGGTTTTAAAGTTAAATATTTGCCAGTTGGTCGTGATGGTCTTATTAATTTGGATGATCTGAGGAATTCTATTACTGAGCAAACTTCCATAGTTTCTGTTATGGCTGTGAATAATGAAATAGGAGTTATTCAGCCATTGGAGGAAATTGGAAAAATTTGTAGAGAGCGAGGAGTTTTTTTTCATAGTGATATAGCTCAGGCTTTCGGAAAAATTCCTATAGATGTGCAAAAATGTAATATTGATCTTGCTAGTATTTCTGGTCATAAGATTTATGGCCCTAAAGGCATTGGCGCTCTTTATGTAAGGCGTCGTCCTAGAGTAAGATTAGCGGCTATTATTAATGGCGGTGGTCAGGAAAGAGGGATGCGTTCTGGAACAGTTCCAACCCCATTAGTAGTTGGTTTAGGAAAGGCTGCCGCTATAGCAATGAATGAGATGCAAAGTGACTATGATCATGTCAAAAAATTATCTCAAAAGTTTCTTTCCATTGTTATGGATGGTGCTTCTGAAGTTTTTTTAAATGGTAGTTCAAAAAATAGATATCCTGGTAACTTAAATCTAAGTTTTTCCTATATTGAGGGTGAGTCAATGATTCTTGCCATCAAAGACTTAGCTGTTTCTTCTGGATCCGCATGTACTTCTTCTTCTCTTGAACCTTCTTATGTTCTAAAAGCAATAGGGGTTGGGGATGAATTAGCTCATACTTCTATCAGGTTTGGTATAGGAAAATTTTCTACTGAGGAAGAGATAGAATATGCTGCTGCGCTGGTGCTTAGCAAAATAAATTCCCTAAGAGAGATGAGTCCTTTATGGGAAATGGCTCAGGAAGGGATAGATATAACTAAGATACAATGGGCAGAGCACTAGTCTCTCTCCTGAAAATGCCGATTAGGGAGTCGATTTCGAGTCCTTAAGCTCCTCGGATTTTTCATCTCCTACTACTCGTCTATTTTTGACAAGAGGCTTAGTTTTACAACATTTTTTTTAAGAAATGCCCAGTTATGCTTTCTTGGCAGGATGCGATTTCTTTCGGTGTGCCTGTGGCTACTATTTTACCGCCTTTGTCTCCTCCCTCTGGTCCTACGTCTATTATATAATCTGCGGTTTTGATAACATCAAGATTATGCTCGATTACAAGAACTGTATTTCCCAGGTCTACAAGTTTATGAAGGATGTTTAGTAGCCTTGAAACATCGTCTACATGGAGGCCAGTTGTTGGTTCATCAAGTATATATAATGTTCTTCCAGTAGATTTTTTGGATAATTCTTTTGCAAGCTTGACTCTTTGGGCTTCTCCTCCTGATAGTGTGGTCGCAGATTGTCCTATCTTGATATAACCAAGACCCACTTCATTTAGAGTTTTTAATTTCTCATAGATAGAAGGCATTTTGTTAAAGAATTCTGTAGCATCCTCTACTGTCATTTCAAGAATATCAGATATGGATTTGTCTTTATATTTTATCTCTAAGGTTTCTCTATTATATCTTTTGCCATGGCATACATCGCACTTCACATAAACATCAGGTAAGAAGTGCATCTCTATTCTTATCATTCCATCACCTTGACATGCTTCACATCTGCCACCTTTGACATTGAATGAAAATCTGCCAACTTTATATCCCCTTGCTTTTGATTCCGGAAGTTCTGTAAACCAGTCTCTGATTAAAGTAAATGCACCAGTGTATGTTGCGGGGTTAGAGCGTGGCGTACGACCTATCGGAGATTGATCTATGTCTATAATTTTATCTATATGCTCAAGTCCTGAAATGCTTTTATGCTCACCAGGTGCAACTTTGATCATATTTTCTAATTTTTTGATTGCTGCTTTATAGAAAGTATGAATTATAAGGCTTGATTTACCGCTTCCAGATACCCCAGTCACTGCTGTAAATGTGCCTAGAGGGATTTTTATATCAACATTTCTTAAGTTGTTAGCAGATGCGCCTTTCAGTTCTATGACTTTTCCAGAATGACCTGAGCGATGATCTTTTGGTACTTCTATTAGTTTTTCCCCTGTGAGATATTGACCTGTAATACTATGTGGATTTTTCTTTATCTCCTCTAAGGTTCCGCATGCAACTACCTCTCCGCCATGTATTCCAGCGC
>JBEAVG010000110.1:0-6322 GCA_041161045.1 Pseudomonadota bacterium | reverse complement strand
GTATATAATAGATTCAAGCATCTATGAAGATATAAAAACCACATAATCTTTTTTGATTTCAGGAAAAGATTCTTTAGTGAATGGGTGCATAGTTGTTTTCGCACCATTAAATGATATTTCTATTATATCTCCTGCTCCGAAGTTGTGGCAGCCCTTTATTACGCCTATTTTTACAAGATTTTTATCAATTACATCAAGTCCTACTAGATCTTCCATATAAAATTCTGAATCATCTAACTCAGGAAGCTTATCTCTTGGAACATATATTTTAGTACCAATTATTGCTTCGGCTTTAGTCCTGTCAGTTATTCCAGCTATGCTACAGATTATTTTTTTCTTATCATGTTTGATGAATTTTATATCTAGAGATTCTCCAGCCTCGTTTTGGCATTTTAATCCTGAGATAGATTTTGGATCATCTGTAAAAACAGATATTCTTACTAGACCTTTAAGGTGGTAGGGCTCGCTTACAACACCAATACAAATTAATTTCGATGACATGGAATCTTTAGTATCTATTTATGTTTGTGATGGATTATACTACAATATCACATATTTTGACTAGGCGACTTATGAAAAAAACATTCTTTTTTATTTTTGGAGCTGTATTTGCCTTGATGTTATCAATTTATTTGATAATGGTGATGACTCTGAATTATCAAAAAATTCTTGCAGATATAAAGAATTCAATGAAGGAGTCTGGGTATGAAGCAACAACAAACTCTATAGATATAGTCCATTTTCCAATACCACGAATTGTTGTTGGGAACTTATCTGTTCAAAGTATGGATCCAGCAAACAAGAGCACTATCACTTCTGAAAATGTTATAGTTTCATTGTCTGTATTGTCTTTGTTAACTCTTAATCCAGCTATTGGGTCAATTGAGTCATCTAAGGCCGTTGTTACTACTCTTGATACTGATATTACTAAGCATGGAGTTTTGCTTCATAAGCTTCAAAAATTAATTTTTATGCTTCCAGAGGTTCGCCTTCGTAATGTAGAACTTAAAAGTTTGAATTCTTCTAGCAGTGCATATTTAGATTCAGTAGATTTAAAACCTAAAGCTAGTTTTAATAATATTATATTGCATTGGAACAAAAATACTCAGACTAATATTTCATTTAGTGACTCTAAAGCTCCATATACTGCAGTAATAACTACTCTAAGTCCTAATCATAAGATGGAACTTTCAGAGGAATATAGTGATCAATGGATTTTGACCTCAGGGCATCTAGACTATAAAATACATAATTTGAAAGATTACGTTGAAAATGAATATCCTGAAATCAATCTTATGGTTACGGATATAGCATCAACTGAAAGTATGAATATTACATCTGATATTGCCTCTGATAATGATTCAATATTTTTCAAGAATATTAATATTGCTTCTAGCTCTGTTGAGGCGAAAGGTAGTGCTAGATTTTTTAATGATGGTAATCCAAGTTCTTTGGATTTGTCTATTATGTCAATGAATTTGAATAATTTATTATCTAATATAGCAATATCTTCTACTAAGGGTGTTAAAAAGAAGTCTTCTTCTACAAAAGCTTCTATGAATTTAGAAGCTCATATAAGTTGTAATAATCTTCTTCTAAAGGATATGAGCATTAATTCTTTGAATTTAAATTTTGTTACATCTAATAATGGTTCCGTAATAAAAGATCTATCTTTTGTTACTAGTGATGGGGGGAAATTTAGTGCAAATGGGGTTGTTACCAATAATCAATATCGTGCAAAATTTGATGGTAAAATTACTGCTAGTCATCCTGATACGAATTTAATACTTTCAAAATTGGGCTTTAATAATGCTGCAACTCAAGGCAATTACCCTTTGTATATTACTTCAGAAATTGCTGCTTCGCCTATAGATTACCAATTAAACAATCTTGTTACGAAAGTTGGTGATTTTTCTGTTGAAGGAAATGCTACTCTTAAGTTGATAGGAGATACTCCTAGAGTTGGTATTACTGCTCAGATATCTCCAATAGACGTGGCAAGTAAAGAATATCCTGTAGTTTCTCCGATTATTTCTTATTTTTCAAGTCTTTCTGACAAGATGCAGGAAAAAGATTATTCCAATAAATATATTCCTTTGCGTAAGATTGATTACATAGGTAATTTTGATATTACTCTTCTTCAACCTTATTTTAAGGAGCATCAGCTTAATAAGATTCATATTACTACTGATGTTTCTGCTGGTATTGTTGATTTAACCACCATATATTACCAAGATGGTGCTAATTATATTAGGGGCGCTGGTAGGCTTGTTACATCAAGTCTTAAACCAACATTGGATATAGTCACTGTAGAAGGTTCCTTGAGTACTCCTGCATTCTCATTGGATGATCTTCTTGCTTCTTTGGCTTTGTCTTATTCTAAATATGCTTTTGATAAAGTTGGTCTTAATTTTAATGTTAATTTGAATCATCTAAATATTGGTGATTTGTCTCTAAATAATGTTGCTATGGCTACAAATAGTACAGATAGCGTTCTTTGGAAGATTTCTAATCTTAATGCTTCTTATGGATCGGGTAAATTCATCTCATCTGGTAGCCTTCTATTAGATTCACTAACTTTAAATTTAGCATATGCTTATAATAACTTTCAAACTAAGGACTTAAACATAATTTATCCTTTAGAAATTTTTGGTATAAAAGATGGATGGGTTAGTTCTAACGGTACAATTGTTACAACTGGTCTTAATACTGCCCAATGGGTTTACAATATGAGTGTTGCTTCGGATTTTGTTGCGCAAGATGTTTTACGTTCTAACTACGACATAGATGGATTTGCTATAGCTACTGATTCTGTTGCTTATGATTCGTCTAGAATTGATGAGGATCTTAAGAAATATATGAATTCCGGTGAGATGAAAATTGCTAATGCTTCAGGAGGTTTTTCTTTAGATCATGGTGTTGTTAAGATATCTAATGTCAAGTTCAAAACTGCCCGTGCTTCTGGTGCTTTAAGTGCTGCTTATAATCTTTATAACTCTACTATAGATGCAAAAACAGATTTATCATTTTTGCCCGTATCTTTAGATCCGTATAATGTACCAAAACCTGTTCATGTGAATATTAATGCTAAAGAAAATATAGTTTCACCTAAGCTTGAGCTGATAGCTGATGAGGTAAAGTCTATGATTGATTCTCGTAAAAAAAGTCAGTATTATCAAGCGCCTAATTCAATACAGGGTGATCCTAATGCGCAAAGTTCTGGAGTCTGATTATAGTCTAAAATCTATATTTACTAATTATGCTTTTTTTGAGATTTTTGTACTAGGTATTCTTAGTGGGATGCCGTTTTCTGTGCTTTATACAACTCTTCTTGTAATGCTTAAAGATATAGGTTTTAACCTTTCAACTGCTACTAGTATTGCTCTTGCTTTAATGCCTTATAGTCTCAAGTTTCTTTGGGCTCCTCTTGTGGATAGTGTTGAAATAAAATTCTTAGGTAAAATTGGAAGAAGGAAAAGCTGGATGATATTGTCGCTAGCTCTAAATATAGTTCTTTTGACTTCCATGACCTATATTACCTCTTTTGGTAGCTTTCAATACATATTCGCAGCTGCGTTTATTTATTGCATTATATCTGCTACATATGACATAGCTTTTGATGCTTGGCGTATAGAGAGAGTGGGTAGTCATGAGATCGCTATTAGTGCGTCTGTAGCAATTTTTGGTTACAGGATAGGGGCTTTATTAACAGGAGCGGGTGCTCTTTATATAAATGAGGTTACAGAGAGTTGGAATTTTACAATGATAATTCTAGGAGTAATATTCTTTATAGGAGGAGTTTTTGTAACTACCACTTCTGATACTATATTAAAACCAACAAAATTTTCTGGTTTCAATTTTGTGAATAATGTAATAAATCCTTTTAGGGATTTTCTTTCCAAGCCTTTAGCAATACATATTTTATTAGCGATCATATTATATAAAGCTGGTGAAGCTATGATATCTTTTGTGAGTACTCCGTTCTATTTAGAGCTTGGATTTTCTAAATCTGAAGTTGCTAGTGTTGTGAAGGTTTTTGGTGTTGCTGCTACAACTTTGGGGTCATTCTGTGGTGCTTTTATTTGTTTGAAAATGGGATATATGAGAGGGCTTATAATATGTGGCATAATACAGATGCTTTCTAATCTTATGTTTATATGGATGCATGCCCAAGGTGCTAATATGTCTTCATTATTTATTATAGTAGCAATAGATAATTTTTCTGGAGGGATGGGGTCTGTTTCTTTAGTTGGATATTTGGGTTCTTTGTGTAATCTAAACTACACTGCTACGCAATATGCGCTACTTAGTAGTGCAACTACACTTATTAACCATAGTATAGTTTCTACTTCAGGCGCTCTAGTAGCAAAAGTTGGTTGGGATATGTTTTTTGCTTCAACGGTACTTATGTCTTTACCATCATTATTTTTGCTTCGATATATTAGTAGAAAGTCTCCCGTAAAAAATGCCGATTAGTGAAGGAAATTCTTCTCTGCAGACTAGTATACTCTTTTTTTGAGTTCAATAGTAGTAACTTCATTAGTCAAAGTATCCATCACTACTTTCTTATAGTCCAATTTTACTTTACCAGAAGCGTCTATTGTGGCTAGTGAATGTTTAAGCCAATTTTTATCATCACGTTCTACAAAATCTTCTCTAGCATGAGCTCCACGACTTTCTTTTCTGTTTGCAGCTGCATGCATAGTAATTACAGCTTGATCTAGAAGATTTGCTAGTTCTAGCGCTTCAACTAAATCGCTATTCCAAATTAGAGAGCGGTCTGTAACCTTTATGTTTGCATAGTCTTTACGTGCAGCATCTATAAGCTCAACTCCTTCTTTTAAGGTTGACTCAGTACGGAATACAGCAGCATGAGTTTGCATTATTTTTTGCATACTTAAGCGAAGATCAGCGACTGAAATCGAACCAGATGCATTACGTATTTTATCAAATCTTGCTAAAATATTATCTACAAGATTAGGAGAGATTTTAGAATGTCTCATGCCTGGTTTTAAAATTTCCTTAGCTCTGTGTGCTGCAGCTCTACCAAATACTACTAGATCTAGAAGAGAATTAGAGCCTAGTCTATTTGCTCCATGAACGGAAACGCATGCTGCTTCGCCTATTGCCATAAGTCCCGGCACTATTTTGCTATTATCATTACCATCCTTGATCACTACTTCCGCATGATAATTAGTAGGAATTCCGCCCATATTATAATGTACTGTTGGTAGAACTGGAATAGGGTCTTTTGTAACATCTACTCCTGCGAAAATCTTTGCAGTTTCAGAAATGCCCGGAAGGCGTGCATGTAAAACTTCAGGAGATAGGTGATTAAGATGCAGGAATATATGATCTTTATTTGGTCCTACTCCTCTGCCTTCTCTAATTTCAATTGTCATAGCACGTGATACAACATCTCTTGATGCCAAGTCTTTAGCATGAGGTGCATATCTTTCCATGAAACGCTCACCTTCGGAATTTACAAGATATCCACCTTCGCCTCTAGATCCTTCTGTAATAAGGCAACCAGAACCATAAATGCCTGTTGGATGAAATTGTACAAACTCCATGTCTTCGAGAGGGAGGCCTGCGCGAGTAATCATCCCGCCACCATCCCCTGTGCAAGTATGAGCTGATGTTGCAGAAAAATAAGCTCTACCATAACCTCCAGTAGCTATAACTACTATTTGAGCTCTAAATACATGTATAGTACCATCATCAAGATTCCATGCTACAACTCCTTTGCACTCACCATTCTCCATTAATAAATCTAGAGCAAAATATTCGATAAAGAATTCTGCTTTGTGCTTTAAGGCTTGTTGGTATAAAGTGTGAAGAATTGCATGACCAGTTCTATCGGCGGCAGCGCAGGTTCTTTGTGCTGGTGCTCCTTCGCCAAAATGAGTTGTCATTCCTCCGAAAGGGCGTTGATATATTTTCCCTTCTTTTGTGCGAGAAAATGGAACGCCATAATGTTCAAGTTCTATGATTGCTTCGGGTGCATTTTGGCACATGTATTGAATTGCATCTTGATCGCCAAGCCAATCTGATCCTTTAACTGTGTCATACATATGCCAACGCCAATCATCTTCTGACATATTCCCAAGAGCAGCGCTAATACCGCCTTGAGCAGCTACGGTATGGCTTCTAGTAGGAAAAACCTTTGTGATACATGCTGTTCTAAAGCCAGCTTCGGCCATACCAAAAGTAGCTCTAAGTCCAGCGCCGCCAGCGCCTACAACTACAATATCATGCTCATGAGTAACTATATTATATCCGATCATACAACCCTTAAAGAACCATTATATAAAACAAAGCT
>JBEAVG010000093.1:0-3094 GCA_041161045.1 Pseudomonadota bacterium | reverse complement strand
TGCTAAATGTTATGGTGGGGATATAAGTCGTAAACGCAAACTACTTGAAAAGCAAAAAGCGGGTAAAAAACGCATGAGAAATGTTGGAAATGTTGAAATTCCACAATCAGCATTTATAGCAGCACTAAAAATAGGAAGCGATAACTAACGCCATTTCATAAAAATATAGAAGAGGTGCAAAAATGAAAAATATTTTGATAATTTTTGGTGGATGTTCTGCAGAACATGAGGTATCTGTAAAATCTGCACGTAATGTTACAACGGCTCTTGATAAAACAAAATACCGAGCTATAAACGTTGGGGTAAGCAGATCAGGCACATGGCATTTCTTGAAATTTGATTCAATACCAGAATCTTTTACTGAAGTAACTGATGAGCTACCAGAAGAAAATATTTGTACACTCATTCGTACTCCAAAAGACACATTGCTTCAAACCTCTTCTGGACAAACTATCGCACTAGATGTAGCATTTCCTTTAATTCACGGCCCTATGGGAGAAGATGGAACATTACAAGGTTTATTCGAAATCATGAGATTACCTTATGTGGGTCCAGGAGTCATGGCTTCAGCCTTAGGAATGGACAAAGAACTAAGTAAGAAACTTTTTGTTAGTGCAGGACTTAGAGTATCTCCATCAATCACTGTGAAAAATAAAAATAATATTCCTAGCTATCAAGATGCCTGCAAAGAATTAGACAGCAAAACATTATTCATCAAACCTTCAATAATGGGTTCTTCTGTCGGAGTAAGCAAAGTAAAATCAGAAAATGACTATTTAAATGCTATAAATGAAGCTTTTAAATATAGCTTTAAAGTTCTCATTGAAAAAGCAATTTCTGGTCGCGAGATAGAGTGCTCCGTTCTAGGCAACAACGATCCGAAAGCTTCTCTACCAGGAGAACTTAAACCCAATCATGAGTTCTATTCTTATGAAGCAAAATATCTTGATGCCAATGGTGCAGACTATAATATTCCTGCAAAAAACCTTAGCCCAGAATTATCAGATAAAATAAGACAATCCGCTATAACAGCCTTTCAAGCTCTAGAATGCAAAGGTTTATCACGTGTTGATTTCTTTGTAACAGAAGATGATGATATATATATAAATGAGATTAATACTCTCCCAGGATTTACATCCATAAGTATGTATCCAAAGATGTGGGAGGCTATGGGTATACCTTACACCAGTCTGATAAGCAACCTTATAGATTGCGCTGAAGAAGAATTTTTAGCAAAATGCTCTTTAAAAACAACACCAGACTTAGTCTCTCGTCAAAATTAAATGGATGCTAGGCGATGAGTGTTCGAGAAGCGCAGCGTACATATAGTACGTGAGCACCCGCAGATACACGAAATCAACAACGCAGACAATAATTTTCACGAGAGGCAAATTAGTCTCTTAATCTACAGCCAAACTTTACACTCACCTTGTTGATTATATCATTTTGAAGAACGGTTAACTCATCTTCTGATAATGTTTTTTCATCTGATTGTAAAGTAACTTTTATTGCGATTGACTTTTCCTTAGAGGATATTTTGTCACCTTGATAAATATCAAATAATTCAACTGATTTTATCAATTTTTTATCTATAGCGGAAACGAATGTAAGAATTGGACCTACTTTTTCTTTTTCGTCCATTACAAAAGCGAAATCTCTAACTACTGGCTGAAAAACTGAAGAAGCGAACTCTTCTCTTTTTCCGTATTTTAATCTTGATTCTGGTAAAGCAGACAAATCTAGTTCGAAAGCTACTACTGACTTTTTAATATCATAATTAGTCAAAATAGAAGGATGAATCTCTCCAAAATATCCCAAATTCATTTTGCCTAACATGACAGCTGCAGACCTAGTGGGATGAAAATAGTTAGGTAAATTCTCTGTAGATAAAGTAAATCTATTAAAGTCAAAACCCAATTCGTTTATTAATTTCTCTAAAGAGGCTTTGATATCGAAAACATCTACTATTCTGAAGTGATCGTGTATATTTGCTGTAATGTTACCAGCAATAAGTCCAGAAACCACCTGTTTTTCATCTTTAGGCTCAGCGCCTAGAAAGATTGGACCCACTTCAAATATCTTGAGATCGAACACAGATCTTGCATGATTTTTAGCAACAATTTCAAGCAAATTAGGAATAATACTAGGGCGCATATAATCCAGCTCTATACTGATTGGATTTGCTAGAGTGAGTTCGTCCTTAAGATTTGTAAAATTCGATGCATTGCTTGAATTCATAAAAGACCATGTAATAACTTCGTTAAAGCCAGAAGCCGCCATCACACGTTTAGAAAGAGTGAGCCTAGATAAAGACTGTTTCATTAGCCTAAATTCTGTATTAGAGGCAATCGAAACTGAAGGAATGTTATCAATTCCATAAATACGCACAATTTCTTCAATCAAATCTTCTTTGATTGAAATATCATGCCTCCATGAAGGCGCTGTTGCTAGAAGATTAGCTCCATCTAATGTTACTGAAAAACCTAATGATTGAAGTATTTCAGCTGATTTCTCTATAGATATATCATAGCCAATAAAGTCTTTGATAAATTTTTGATCTAAAATGATTGAACCATGATGATTTATTTTTTCAGGTGCTATACCTATAGCTCTTAAAGAAACTACCTCTCCTCCACAAATTTTGCTAATCATATCCGCTGCAAATTCCAAACATGGCAGAACCATCATAGGATCTGTATGCCTCTCAAATCTGTACCTGGAATCAGTTTCTATTCCAAGACGTCTTCCTGTTTTTGTTACTGCATCTTTATCGAAAACTGCTGATTCTAAAATTATATGAGATGTAGTCTCACTACAGCTACTCTCAAGCCCACCTATAACACCGGCTAAAGCCTGAGCTATAGTCCCATCACTGATGATAACATCATCCTCTTTAAGCTCATATTCTTTACCAGACAATGCTTTGAATTTCTGGGAATTAGATGCCCTAGCAACATATAAATCTCCAGATAATTTTGATTTATCATATGCATGCATAGGCCTACCGAAAGCATAACACATATAGTTTGTAACATCAACAATAGCTGAAATAGAACCAACGCCAATATTATTAAGGTAATGTTTAAGCCAGATT
>JBEAVG010000135.1:0-3160 GCA_041161045.1 Pseudomonadota bacterium | reverse complement strand
ATGTATTCCATCACGAACCCCATAAATATACGGAGCCATTTTAGGATTCCATCGTGATGTTTTGTGCCCAAAATGGACTGCTGCATCAAGCAATTCCTTGATGCTTACCTTAGGTAATTTAGACATAATTTTCTCCAAAAATTGTTAGTTATACCTCTGCAGAAACGCCCTAGATGTAGGACTAACACGTTAAGATTTCTGCATGTGAAATCTTTTCCCCACTTAGGGAAAAGTGATGGATCATAGCATAATTCCCACAAAGATGCAAATCCATCTTCTTGATTTAATACGATTATATGTTTTATACTAGAAGATATTAATTATATCTTCTAGTAGCTAATAATGATTGATGTAAAGACTTTAAAATATTTAGCCGAAAATGCAGCTTCATCCATATTAAATGGAGTTATTTTAGACCAAGGATTTGAAATAACAAATCTTAGCCCGCAAGATCAGTTTGATGTCTTAGATGCCGCCACTAAAAACAAAGACTATAGTATTTTTAAGCTTCTAAAAGAAAAAGGATTCAATCTTGATATATACAATCCTACAACAGTAATTTCATCACCAGAGATAGAATTTATATCAGGTAAGACTATTGTAAATACAATCATAAAAAATAAAAATGAGAGGCTTTTGGACTATCTTTTATCAAGCAAATTTGTAGATCCTAATAGTCATAACAGCAATTATTTACATGATGCAGCATTCGTTGATTTATTAGCTAGAACTAATCTGAAAGATATATTAGAAAGAAATGAGGTCGCAGACAAGGTAGATATAACAGACTTCAGTAGACTTTTATCAAAGGAAATGGCTGCTGGAAAAAGGAAAATTAATATTGCTCAAATGCTTAAAGAAAATGGATATTTACCAAAACTAGACCATCTTCTGATAGATCCAGATCTTATAAAAAAAGATAAGTTTGACGAAGTGGATTTTTCCAATCTCTCATGCAGACATATGCAGCTCCTTTCACTACGGGATATTAAAAGCTTTCAAGCTCCAATTTATGATCTCGCCAAGTTAAAATTTCAAAATTGTGATTTGAAGAAAGCAAATTTATACTCTGCAGGAGTAATAGACCATGAAAAATGTTTTAGCGGCTCATGCCTTACTGGAACTATTGCTACTACTACTCCAAGATCCGCAGAGGGTTCTTTACAACTTGACGAATCCAATATAATTTTTGTTGATCCAGAACGTATATTTAAGCAAAGCAAATTTATAGATACTCTAAATTCTCAAGGAGCAAATCTTGATCCTAGAGGAGTGTGTAATGGCCTAGTACTCGAATATGGTCGATACCATCTTAAAGATCGCACCGAGGAGCAAAAAGCGCTACATGAAAATATTTTCTCTAAATTCGGCGAAAAAACCTCTCAAAACAAGGCATTCATAGAAAGAATAAATACATATCAAAAAGAACTTCAGCCAAATTCGAAAGATTATCATATTTTTAAAAAAACTGTTTTGGGAAATGTTCTAACTAAAACGGATAAATATTTTTCATCTTCGCATCTAATAGGTCTGAATTTCCATGAAAGATACTCTGGTCATGCAATCGCTATTAGAATAACAGAGAACGATGGCACAAAAGAATATAGATTATTTGATCCAAATTTTGGTGAAACGCCTCAATTAACAAGAACAGAATTGGAGTTGCAGATTAAAAATCTTGTTACTAAATACAAATTTGAGGGTGAAATTGGACTCTATAACCTTGAAGACAAAGTCAAAACTCTTGATATTATAAACAAGCACGACAAACAGGCGAAATATCTAAAAGGTTTTGAGCATTTAATAGATTCTTTAGAAAGAAATGATATAGCCCAAATTAAAGAGCTTGCTGCTACTAATAAAGGGCTTCCTGCACATCAATATTCCATTAAAACTATAAAAACAGTTCTTAATACTGCAAAAAGCCAAGAGGCTTTAGTAGCTTTTTTAGATAATTGCCAACATATACATTGGCGTCAAGATGGTGATGAGCTCTTCAACATTATTCCGTATAAAGAGCAATCTCAAGAGATGATAGAACTGTTCTTAAGAAAAGGGGCCGATCTTACTAATACTCTCCGCAATAGTATAAGTGGTGGCTTTGTTATAGACTCTAAAAAAGCTATTCAACTTATAAATGCTGGAGTAAATTTTACTAAGGAAGATGGAGAAAAACTATTAGGATCCTTTAGCACATATAGTAACCCACCTTTAACACCAGAATTAATTAAGACTTTTGTTGACCACAATGTAGATTTAAATAAATCATACATAAATCATAGCGGCAAGACCTTTACAGTCTTAGATGGAATTCTTGAATACGCACCTCCGGTAACATTAGAGCAACTTCCTACGCTTAAAGCATTAATAGAAAATGGCGCTAATGTTACATATATGCCAAAAACAAAAGATCTTCTAGATCAGCTAATAGAACTTAAACATCTTCCTCCACTCTCTCCAATAAGAAAAACTGCTGATGAAGTTGCTATTCAACCCATAACATCTGTCAAGGAGCAGTCTGATGATCCTAAATCTTCATATGTAGAACGCTTAAAAAAAGAGCGCATAGAATTCCAATCTAAATCTCTATGAGACTAGTTAAGGCATAGCTAGTTATTACTATTAATCATCAATTTCTAAAAAATTCTTTTTCTTGTCAAAACCATGTGGATAAACATGGTGATTGTTTTGTGTGAAGCTTTATACGCAAAAAGCCCTGCACTTATCCACATCTTTATACCAAGGAAAGTTTTCTTGTTTTCTTTTGTGAATAATATAGAAAAATTTTCTTAAGCTTGATTATATTATGGCTTCTTATGAAGTATTTTGTTAGTATATCCGTGAATTTTATGTGGATAAGTTTTTGTCCTTAAGTCCAACATATATTATCAACAACTAAAATAACTAATAAATATAATTATGAGTAGTATTATAGTAAAAACTTTATGTGGAGAAAAAACAAAAGTACCAATGTGGCTTATGCGACAAGCGGGAAGATATTTGCCAGAATATAAAGCTATCCGTCAAAAATTAGGAGGTTTTTTAGAATTGTGCTATTCAAAAGAGGCTGTTGAAGTTACAATGCAGCCAATTAGAAGATTTAATTTTGATGCCGCAATAATCTTTGCGGATATTTTAATAGTTCCACATAGTCTAGGAT
>JBEAVG010000134.1:0-9843 GCA_041161045.1 Pseudomonadota bacterium | reverse complement strand
GCTTGGCGGACATGGCGATACAATGGTACCCCTAGTGCGCTACTCCACAGTAGGAGGCGTGCCTGTGCCTGACCTAGTAAAGATGGGACTTAGCACTCAAGCAAAAATTGATGCAATAGTTGACAGAACAAGAAATGGTGGCGGCGAAATCGTAGCATTACTCAAGACAGGCTCTGCATTCTACGCCCCAGCAACTTCCGCCATTGAAATGGCAGAAAGCTATCTTAAAAACAAACGTAAGGTTCTTCCTTGTGCAGCTTACCTTAATGGCGAATATGGACTAAAAGATATTTACGTTGGAGTGCCTGTGATTATAGGATCTAGTGGTGTAGAAAAAATCCTAGAGATAGATTTTTCTACTGAAGAAAAAGCCTCTTTTGAGAAATCCGCTAATTCCGTAAAGGATCTCATTGCTGCAGTGAAGCTGTAGAAGAGCGTTTGATTCTATCAGTTTAACTGTATAAATTGGTTGAAGAGGATTGAGAATTAGTCTTATGCACCAAATGCTTACAGAGGCAATTTGATAAGGTTTTTATGTTAAAGACTAAAGCAATTTTCGCCTGGCAGAATAATATCATGTATCTTAAAAACTGAAAATACTAGTGGAAAATTTGCTGCATCTTGTCAAAAATAGACGAATAGTAGTAGATGAGCAGCCCGAGGATCTTAAGGACTCGACATTCCACATAATACGAACTTTTATTCTCTACCCCTTGACTTATCATCTTTATAGGTAGAAACCCTCTCAACCCAAGAAGTCTTATCCTTTTTTAAAGCACCTGATTCAGCTTGTCTTATTATGCTTTGTTCGTTTGACACATCCACATGCTTAGCTTTATTTCCACTCCCCTCAACAATCCTCAACAAATCCTCAAAAGATCCAATATCTATCTTCTTGTTCATATAATACTCATAGTTACATTACTCAGCACAAGTATAACTCATAATATATTATTAATAAATATAAAAATCACCCTAGTCACAGAATAGAGAAAAAAACAAATGACATAATGGTAATAAAGAAAGAAAAAACTATTGAAGAAAGTTTAATGGAGCGGGTGATGGGATTTGAACCCACGACTTCGACCTTGGCAAGGTAGCGCTCTACCCCTGAGCTACACCCGCATGATTTTGCAAAACACACGAAAACCGTATGCTCCAAATAAACTCAAGAGTTAGCATACAAAAAAAACAAAATCTTGCAAGTGAAAAATGAACTCTAGACTTAAGAAGTGGGAATATACCCACTTCTTAATAAATCTTATACCTCTGTTATCAAACAACATTTCGGCAAATCGCTCGATTCACCAACCAAATCAGAAGAAGTACTACCCCCCTCACTAGTAACTTCTTCGAAAGGTACTGGAGTATGCAAATTGCTAGTCGGACAAGATGATCTCAAACTATCAGCTATTTCAAAAATTTTTTCTGTGGGAAATTTAAAACCACCAAGAACTTCATGGCTATTTATCGATTCCGTTCTCAAAACATTACCCATGACAAATGACGATTTCTTAGAATTAGGAACGCTACTATAGCCATGGTGCTTATTGACCGTAGGACTATCAGAAACAGAACCTAAATTTTCTCTCTTATAAGATTGCCCACAAAAAAGCTCAGCTTCATCATCAAAAGGAAGTGACGATGTCTTGAACATTTTTAATGGTAGCGACGATTTGCATTTATCTCTTAGATTTTTAACAGAAGTTTTATCTCCACTCATTTTTCCTCCTACGTAAGGTTGCTTAAATGTTTATTTTTTCACCCTACAACTTAAATTATAACATATAATATTACAAATACACTAGTTAATTTATAGGTTTAATTTCTATTATATCAAAATATGTTAATATAACCTGATTACAAGGGCTTCAGACGTTAAAAAAATAAAAGTCTTATAGTTAACTCTAAAAAACGAAGGTTTGACGAATAAATAACACAGAAACTTTAAACTAAACCAAGGTGTTTAGGTTTAAAGAATTTCATCCAAGAATCTACCATTAGCTTGGTAACAGTGACCGCTGTAAACATAGATGCTATAATTCCTATAGTGAGAGTCACAGCAAAACCTTTAATCACACCAGCACCAAAAATATAAAGCAAGAATGCAACAACTAATGTAGTTATATTAGCGTCTAGAATAGTTCCGAAAGCCGATTCAAAACCCTGCTTTATAGCAAATAAATTAGAAGCGCCTTTATGAATTTCTTCTCTAATACGTTCATATATAAGGATATTAGCGTCCACAGCCATACCTATCGTAAGGATAATCCCAGCTATACCAGGAAGCGTAAGCGTAGCCTGAAATACAGAAAGCAGAGCAAGAATGTAAAGCAGCGCCAGACATAATGCTCCTATAGCAAAAACTCCCAACATGCCATAAGACCATATCATAAATATTACTACAGCACACATACCCACAATCCCAGCGTTCTTTCCTGCCTCAATAGAATCTGCGCCAAGGTTAGGACCTATAGTCCTCTCCTCTATTATTTTAAGAGGCGTAGGCAAGGCACCAGCTCTAAGCAACAAAGCCAACTCTTCTGCGGATTCAACTGTCATGCTACCAGATATTATACTACTACCACCAGTAATAGGCTCATTTACAGTAGCGGCACTGATAACTTTCCCATCCAAAACAATAGCTATACGCCTTCCAACACTGGCTTTAGTAAGATCTGCGAATAATTTACTCCCTACGCTATTTAACTCAAATGAAACACCTGGCTGTGTTGTTTGTTGATTGAACGTAGCTCTTGCACTAACAAGCATATCTCCAGTGAGAGAAGCTTTTGTTGCAACAAGAATAGGATACGAAGCACCGTTACTATAATCATAATACATTAGACTATATCCATTTGGGACATGCCCTTTGATAGCACCTTGAATGTCAATCTCATCATTTACCTTATGGAAAGTAAGCTTAGCAGTCTTACCTAGCATACTTCTGAGAGATCCAGGATTTTCATCTCCTGGAACCTGAAGCAATATCTGTTCCTCACCTTGGCGTTGTATAATAGGCTCCTTAGTACCGTTACTATCCACCCTCATGCGAACTATTTCTATAGATTGCTCCACAACATTTCTGTGCATTTCATTTATAGAGTCCTCTCTGAATCTTATAACAATATTTTTGCCATTTTCTTCAATCCAGAGACCGCGATTAAAATCACGCACAACACTCTTAAGTTCCTCTATATGAGCATCATCACGAAGATCAAGGGTAATGCAATCTTTTGCATTATGAAGATTACGATACCCTATCTTGTGATTTCTAAACTCGTCTCTTAAGTTATCTGCAAGCATCTCATATTGCTCTCTAAGATAATGCTGGAAATCAACATCCAATAACAGATGCGACCCACCACGAAGATCAAGCCCTAGGTTAACAGTTTCTTGAGGAAAAGATGAATTTGTTATCTTCATAAAATTTGGCGCAGCAAAAACAAAAGCAACTATCGTTACTATAAATGTCGTAATAAGACGCCAAGAAGGTAAATTCACTTATTTTCCCTTTTTCTTTACTGGAGCTTTTTTATCCTCATTTTTAGAAGAAACAGAGGCAATATTAGATCTACTAATAATATCCGCAACAGCAGATTGAATAACTTTTATTTCAGTATCTTTTGTAATCTCTACAATTATTGTCTTTTCTGCTTCATTAACCTTAGTTATCTTACCATAAATGCCACAATGAAGCAGAACTTCTTCACCAGGCTTGGCAGTAGAAACCATTTGTTCTTGAGCTTTGCGCTTTTTCTCTTGCGGCCTAATTAATAGGAAATAAAATACCACAAAAATCAAAAGCATGGGCATTAAGCTTGTGAATGTGCTCTGTATTTGATCTGGCGCCTGAGGCATTTCAGATGAAGCTGAAGTTGTAACTGTTACTTCTGCATTTTCTAACTGTTTTTCTGACATGAATTCTATCCAATATTTATGATTATAAGCTCAAACATAATGCATTCAAGTAGCCCAAAAGTCAAGCAATTGATGTTCAAGAAACTAATGCTTTCCAAATATTCGCTTAAAAAATGTTGACATTTCTATTAAAAAATGTTAGTATTGTAATACTTAAATACATAAATTAAGTTAAATAATTATTAAAAATTGAGGATGTCATGAAAACTTTACATGCAGAAAAACTATTATACAACAATGAAATTCTAAAATTTACTTGTGACATAAACGCAAGGGGACAAGTTCACCATATTTCAGGCTCTATAGGACGTAATGAAGATGATATGAGACCTATTGAATTTCAAGTGAATCATGGCCGCTCATCACCATCAAACGTTTCTATCCTCCCGCATATACCACCGGCTGAAGCACTAACTATATATCAAGCAGTTATGGATTGTTTTTCTTTTTGGGGAATCGAGCACGAAGCATTATCTATTTCTGTAGGACCAAAAGGATGCACACTAGAATCTAATACCAATTTCGTGACCATGCTAAAAGTAGATCCAATAGATAGTGTTTTATTAGGACAAGCTGAAGATATCCCTGACAATGGACTTCGATTTGCTGACTAATACCATTCCCCAAACTAACTTATACTAGGTGAGCACCGCAGCAACAACGTAGTTTGGCATTAGACAATAAAACAATTTTTCAAGGGGGGATCATTACCCCCCAAATTCCTTCCCCATTTGCTTATTATACAATTCATAATACTCACCCTTCTTTGAGATCAAGCTTTTGTGACTACCAGTTTCCAAAATCACCCCCTTTTTCATAACAATAATTTTGTCTACATCCGTAATGCTAGAAAGCTTGTGAGTTATGATTATAGTTGTACGATTTTGACGTAGCTCTCTTAAAGATTCTTCTATAGCCCTTTCAGCGTTAGAATCAAGAGCAGAAGTCGCCTCATCTAAAATTAATATTGGCGCATCCTTCAAAAAGGCTCTTGCAATTGCGATACGTTGCTTTTGTCCACCAGAAAGAGTAGAGCCCTGATAACCTATCATCGTATCATACCCATCTTTTAGATGGTCTATAAATTCATCCGCATGAGCTTTTTTAGCGGCCGCAATTATTTCCTTCCTAGTAGCTTTAGGCATACCATATGCGATATTATCAGCTATACTCGCATCAAACAAAACTGTATCTTGGGTGACTAAAGCTATTTGCTTACGCAAAGATTCTATTGTTAATTCCCTTAGATCATGACCATCAATTCTAATTGCGCCTGAACTTGGGTCATAAAACCTTACCAGAAGATTCGATATAGTGGTTTTACCACTACCTGATTTCCCAACCAAAGCAACAGTAGTATGAGGCGCTATGATAAAGCTTGCACCATGAAGCGCAGATTTTGCACTAAATTCCAGAGATACATTGTCAAATTCTATGATGGATTTTGTTATTTTAATTTCCTTTGCATCAGGCAAATCTACTACTTGAGGTTTTATATCCAGTATCTGAAATAATCTCTTGGCAGCCGCCAGACCTTCTTGCAAATTCACATTAAGCTGAACAAGACTCTTATAAGGCCTATAAGCAGCTATAAATGCGGTAAGAAAAGCAAACAAAGCTCCCGGAGTTGTTCTATCATGAAATATCAGATACCCACCATACCAAACAATAGAAGCTACAGCTATACCACTCAAAATCTCCATAATAGGAGAAGATAACGAATCAAATTTTGCAGCTTTTTTATAAAACTCGAAAATCATTTCCGTAGTCTTTTTTGCACTATCCACCTCTTGTCTTTCTGCTAAATATGATTTTACTATTTTTATAGAATGAAAAGATTCATCAAGCTTAGCAGTATAATTTCCCAGCTCTTCTTGAGCGCTGGATGCGATTTTGCGCATTTTTTTTCCTAAAATTTGTATTGGATATACCGCTAGAGGAAAAGCACCAAAACAGATAAAAAACATCATGGGCTCAAGTTTAATCATTACTCCAATAAGAAATATTATTGAAAGAAGATGCTTCGCTGCGCCCACTAAAAGATTCGAAACAGCACCTCTCATCAAAGAAATATCATTTGAAAAGCGAGAAATTAAACGACCTGAAGATTGAGACTCTATTAAAGAAAGATCAGATTTAAGCAAATGACCATAGAGCAAAATTTGTAAGTCAGTTACTATCCTTTGTCCTACTATCTTAACCAAATATCCTTGCATATATTCCGCCCCACCCTTCATAGCAGAAACTATAAGCATAGTAAGAGGTAGAATCATAAGCATAGTTTTATCACGCGCTATAAGAACATCATTTATCATTGGCTGAACAAGATTAACAATTATAGCATTTGCAGCAGCACAAATAACCATAAAAACCGCTGCGGTAATAAGCTTACCTGAGTATTGCCTTACATGGTTTTTTATCAGCCTTTTTATAATGTATTTAGATGTATACTTATCTTGAATTTTCTGCATCTATTAAAGCGCCATTATAGTTAAAAATCATGTATATCACTTCAAGCATAATATGTCAAAGAGATGAGAAACACACTTCATAATTTGTCATGCATTATATGCATTTCACATAGGAGAAGAATTCCTATTTTATGAATGGGCCTAACCAAGAGCTCTAGTGTGGAAACAAAAAATAGTCAAGATCTATTAAGGTAATGTTGGATTTTTAGAACTAATATTAACAATTACCCAAATAAGGACTGAATGTACTAGTATCTATACCAAGTTTTCCTAAAGCAGCGCCCCATTTATCTTCTTTTTCAGAGAAAATAAGCTCTTGGGAAGAATCAGAAATTAACCACATATTTTGCTCTATTTCTAACTCTAATTGACCGCTAGTCCAACCAGTATAACCTAATATCAGCATACTGCTTTTAGGCCCAGTACCTTGAGCTATATCCCTCAAAATTTGAATATTAGAGCTAATAGCAAGATTTGATCCTGCATTTAAAAGAAGGTTCTTATCATATTCTGCCGTATGTAAAATAAACCCCCTTTCTGGCTCCACTGGACCACCAAGGTAAACAGACATAACAAGCTCAGTTTCACTTGCTTCTTCTTTAAAAAGTCTAAGCACAGAATTTGCTGGGATTTTATTTACTAGATGATTCACAATGAGACCCATAGCCCCTTCTTTATTATGAGAAGCAACATATATAAGTGACTTATTGAACACATCCTTTGAAAAAGAATGCGGGTTAGCTATCAGAAACTTACCAGCCAATGAATCAAAATTTGTATCTTCGTTCTTAATTGATAAACTGTTCATACTTGTGCACTAAACTAATTATTATTTATAGCTCAAATTACATATAATATTAACAAAATATGTTTTCAAGATACATGGCAAAATTACTAGTTTTTATTACTTTATATTTCATACAATTGAGTATATTTGCCGAAACGCATAATCCTTACGCAGCAAGATTTGAACCCAAATTCGAGAATGGTTTACTATATTTAAACATAAATCTCGAACCAGGATATACAATATATAGCTCAGATGATAAAAAAGACGCATTCCCAACTGTTATAAATCTAGATGGCTCAAAAAACTTAGAAGAATATAGAGTGATATGGCCTACACCGT
The DNA here is from genome assembly GCA_041161045.1 of Pseudomonadota bacterium. Classification (GTDB taxonomy): domain Bacteria; phylum Pseudomonadota; class Alphaproteobacteria; order Rickettsiales; family Rickettsiaceae; genus CANNRM01. Next base: position 2,322 of record JBEAVG010000134.1, on the reverse strand, counting down.
ATAAAGAATATCTTTCAATAGGTGGCGTTAAGTATGTATATTCAACAAATGTTTCTATACCTATAGAAATAACACCATCAGACTATAATAACCCCGTAGTTATTCAAGGAGATGTTCAATATGCCATTTGCAACAATATGTGCGTTCCTGTAAGCCAAGAAATATCATTGACTATACAAAATGTTCCTCGGAAAGGGGGGATTTGGGAGATATTGTATATTGCATTTATTGGTGGAGTGATTCTTAATTTTATGCCATGCGTACTTCCTGTTTTGTTACTCAAGATATTTAATATTATACAGAGTGGAGGTAAGGATTATAGACTTCAACTCATAGCTAGTATGGCAGGGATTTTTACGGTATTCATTTCTCTAGGATATTTAACTTCTATTCTTAAATCCATAGTAATGATTTTTGGTATTGGAGGAAATTTTCAACAACCAGAGTTTATAATAATATTATGCTTACTGATGACATTTTTCACAAGTAATGTTCTTGGTAGAACTCATATCACATTGCCCGAACAATTCTCCACTAAACTTAATAATGTAAAATTCAATAATATGTTATTTAATTCTTTTGCATCAGGGGCTATCGCAGCAATCTTTTCCACTCCATGCACAGCACCATTCTTAGGAACTGCAATTTCTTTTGCAATGACTTCAGAAACTGAGCAAATAATGCAAATTTTTGGAGCAATCGCTTTGGGTTTCAGCTCTCCATATATAATGCTTATAATAACCCCAAGACTTGGTGAAATTCTTCCTAAACCTGGCCCATGGATGGAATCGTTTAAAAGAATTCTGGCTCTATGCATGATTCTTACAATATTTTGGCTACTTAATGTCTTGTGGAATCAAATAGGCTACAGAGCAACTTTGGGCACAGCATTGCTTTTAATTTTGATTAAATTCATCTTCGAACAAAGACAAATTAATTATGCATCAAGATCTGTAGCACTAATATTATTGGTATGTGGATTATTATATTTACCAGGAATAGCTACAGAACAAGACTACGAAAAATCAGTAGCTCAGGATTTGCTATGGAAAGATTTTTCTACAGAAGAACTTGCCCGAGCAAAAGATGATGGGAAAATAATAGTTGTAGATATTACCGCTAGTTGGTGCGTAACATGCAAATATAATGATTTGTTTTTATGGAGTCGTAATCGCACCATGCTAATGCTCAAGAATGATAAGATTATAGCATTTCGAGGAGATGTGACGACCCCGGTACAAGAAATAGAAGAATATCTCAAATCTTATGGAGTTTATGGAATACCGTTTAATATAGTATATGGACCTAACGCTAAAGAAGGTATTGTATTGCCAGTGATTCCTAGCTATGATGAGCTCCAAAAAGCACTGGAAGAAGCTGGATTATAGATGCTTTATAATAAAGAATGAATAATTATGAAGTTAAATCTTGGATTGATTATAGAAGATAAAGCCTGGCGAGAAGAGGACTTTATTAGCAAAAATTATATCAAAAATATCGTTAAGGATACATTGAATCACCTAGAAGTTTTTAATTCAATCTCTGAAATAGAACTTGCACTACTTCTTACTAATGACAAAAAAATGCAAGAGCTTAATAAGTCTTTTCTATCCAAAGACAAACCTACAAATGTCCTTTCTTTTCCAGATGTTGAAATAAAAAACACAGAACTACTTGAATTTACAAAATCCAAAGATTATATCTACCTCGGTGATATTGCTATGGGTTATAACGTTATAAAGCTAGAAGCTACAGATGCCAATTTAACAATGCGTGATCATTTTACTCATTTATTGGTGCATGGAGTATTGCATTTAGTCGGTTATGATCATATCATACCATTAGAAGAAGAAGTGATGACGAGGCTTGAGGTTGATATTTTGAAAAAATATGGCATCTCCTCACCTTATTAAAAGTTATAGTTAAATTATAGAGAAAATTTATGCCCAATAAAGTAAAGAACAAACCAGATCCAGACCCTATACCGGGTAGGACAGGTATATCTTTTAGCCTAAGATTCAGGCGTTTTATCAAAAAAATATTACTTGGCTGGCGAGAAGTTAGCACAGACCCATTTTATCAGGTAGTAAAGCACATTACTACAGGTGCCGAAAAAATGTCCCAAGAAGAGCGTAATATCCTTACAAACTTTTTGCAATTCGGTCAGAAAACGGTAAGAAATATAATGATTCCGAGACCGGATATCGCTTCAATTTCCATCAATTCAACATTAGAATCAGCTTATAAAGCTGTAATAAAAAATGGACACACTAGAACAATAGTATACAGCGACACTTTAGATACTCCTGAAGGATTCCTACA
>JBEAVG010000117.1:0-20836 GCA_041161045.1 Pseudomonadota bacterium | reverse complement strand
CCGATGTTATACTTTTTGCTAATTATCAATTTTATAATTATTAGCATTAATATAGTATGTAAGTATTATAAAGCGAATGAATATTAATATAGTTCTCATGATTAATTCTACTTTGTAGACTTCTCGCTCCTAGTATAATTTAATCCTGAAAGCAATATTTAGACATTTATGAATTCTAGGTTTCCTTATGAATATAATCAGAAAATTATCAGAAACTACGATAAACCGCATAGCTGCTGGTGAAGTTGTAGAACGCCCTGCTTCTGTTGTGAAGGAGCTTGTTGAGAATGCTATAGACGCTGGCGCGACAAAGATTGATATAGCCTTAGAACAAGCAGGCAAAAATTCGATAATAGTTTCTGACAATGGCTTTGGTATTTCAAAGGATGATCTGCCGTTAGCTATTCAGCGCCACACTACATCAAAGCTTGATGAAAATGATATTATGGATATCAATAGCTTCGGTTTTAGAGGGGAGGCTTTGCCATCTATTGGTTCAGTATCTCGCATGAAAATCAAAAGTAAACATACAGATAGTGCAGAAGCTTTTTCCTTAGACGTGCATGGGGGTGATATAGGCTCTGTCCAGCTTGTTGCTCATAATAATGGAACAGAAGTTGAGATTCGTGATCTGTTTTTTGCAACTCCCGCAAGGCTTAAATTTTTACGTAGTGATAGAACAGAATTTGCATCATGTGTAGATATTGTTAAAAAACTTGCTATGGCTCATTATAATGTTTCATTTTCGTTGTTTCATAATAGTAAAAACGTTCTAAAATATCATGCAGCTAATACCAATAAAGATCGGATAGTTGAGATATTGGGTGAGGAGTTTACACGCAATTCAGCTGTGGTTGATGCATCTCGTGAAGATATAACAATTAGAGGGCTTGTAAGTATCCCAACATATAATAAAGCCACCTCAGAAGACCAATATTTATTTATCAATAATAGACCAGTAAAAGATAAGGTAATCTCATCAGCGCTTAAAGTTGCCTATCAGGATTTTTTAGCCAGAGACAGATTTCCAGTTGCTGTAATTTTTATTGATATTAACCCTCATTTTGTTGATGTAAATGTTCATCCAGCAAAAACAGAGGTGCGTTTCAGAGATGTGCAGCTTGTAAGAGGTTTGCTCATAGCATCAATTAAGGATGCGCTTTCAAAGGAAAGTCATAAGGTTTCTGATACTACGGGTGTGGTAACTCTAAGTAGCTTTGTGACTGAAATTCCTCAGATTCGTGAAAGCCTTCACTCAGCACCACAAATGAATTTTTCTAATAACTATAAAAGACCAGTGGTTCATACTCAATTTAATCCTCTTCTATATACAGCTCCTCATATGAAGTCTGAGGAAGAGATTGATGTTTCTGCAGATATAAAAAATCCTTTAGGCGCAGCATGCGCTCAGCTTCATGAGACATATATAATTTCACAAACAGAAGATAGTATAGTGATTACAGATCAACATGCAGCGCATGAGAGATTAACTTATGAGAAGTTAAAAATTGAGATGGCAAAGAAAGAAATGTCCATGCAAAAGTTACTTCTTCCAGAGGTTGTAACAATTACGGATCTGAAAAGAATAGATGCATTATCTTTAGCTAAAGATAAATTATCAAAACTAGGTTTGGAATTCGAGATTGCTAATGATAAAGAAATAGTAGTTTATGCAATTCCGCAAGTGATAGGTGATGTGAATATTAGTCAGCTTATAAATGATATAACAGATGATTTGTTGGAATTAGGTGAAGATCGTTCTCTAAGCTCTATAATAGAACATGTAACAGAAACTTATTCGTGCCATCATTCAATAAGAGCGGGGCGTAAGCTTTCAATAAATGAGATGAATCACCTTTTGCGCGAAATGGAACAAACACCATTTTCAGGACAGTGTAATCATGGTCGTCCTACATATATTGAGCTTAAGCTTAAGGATATAGAGCGTCTCTTCGGGCGTTCGTAGTCTCCTCATACACAAGCTTTATGCTTTCGATATCTGTTCATGGTTAGACTTAGATAGTGGTGGGTCCTTACTGTGAATCAAGCTTTAAGCTTTACGAGACTATCGGTTTACTCACCACTATCTACCAAAATATTACTTTTTTATATCTCGGTAAATCTTATTGTATGATGAGACTATTTTATTGTTCTCCACAAGCTCCTAGTCCAGTGCATGAATATAAGAGTTATAACTGCTAAGCTTCCAACCCAATAGCATGGTGCTGTAAGGAGTTTGTAATTCTCTATAATAAATGTCATGAATACTGGGGTTATTCCACCTATTATACCCATTCCCAAAGAGAAGCTTACACTGACAAAACGGTATCTTATCTCAGGAGCAATATTCTCTTGGAAAAATGCGTGAGAAGGTCCGGCAATTGAGCCTGTTTGAGCTCCGAGCATAATTACACCAATATAGTTCAGAATGTAAGAGTTAGATGTTATAAAATAGAAAGAAACAAATGTTGCGATAATATTTATTAATAGAGCGCTAGACCAGTATCTTTCGCTACCAGTTCTATCATATACATATCCAAATGTAGGATTGAATATAAAAAATGAAAGCATTCCAGCAATATTAATACTTAAAGCAGTGGATGCGCTATGTCCTATATATCTTTCTAGATAAAACAAAGAAAAGCCAAATAGTGTATATGTTAGAGCTCCATTTACACCACCTATAAAAACATTTGCTAGGAATTTTGTTATATATTTAGCTCTTGTGCTAGATTCTTCTTTTGTGGATTTTCCGCTCATTTTTCCACTTATAACTAGAGATTCGGAAAGCATAAATCTAAGAAAAAATAGGCACATTCCAAATAAACCGCCAACAATAAAGGCTAGTCTCCACATATCATGACTCTTACACCAACCACCAAATATTGTTCCAACAAGAGACCCTAATACACAAGAAGAAGTTGCTATTCCACCCATAACTCCAGGATTTTTATAGTCAAATTTTTCTATCAAGTATATTGCTGCTCCATTATATTCTCCACCTGTGGAAAGCCCCTGCAGACATCTTAGCAAAATTAGTGATATAGGAGCAAAAAGACCGGCCTCCTGATATGTTGGTAAAAGTCCTATAGATAAAGTGGCTATAGCCATAAATAATATCGATAAACTTAGGGCCATTTTTCTTCCTAGAGTGTCCCCTATATATCCAAAGAGCAATGCCCCAACAGGGCGCATGATGAATGCTATAGCAAATACACCCCAACTTTTAATGAGAGCAACTACATGAGAATCACTAACAAAGAATTGTTGTGCGAAGATAGGAGCAAAGATTCCGTAAATCGTAAATTCATAAAATTCTAAAGCACTACCAACAAACGCAAAAGGTAGTATTTTTTTATTTAAAGATAGTAAGTTGGTTTGCATAGAGATAATCGTTAATTTGTTAATACTTATTAGGGCTACGATCCCGTAAAACTGATGATTGAGACAGGCCTAACTATAATGTTATAGCAGATAAAATTTTGCAATCAATAGTAGAATTACTATAAAACAAAAACACTATGAGTTTTATTGAGCTTTGTGATATTGTACAATTATTTCTTAGATTTTTTCTTTGTTTTTGAAGTATTTGCAGATTCTATCGGTTCTTCTGATTCACTTTCAATAGATAAATTTTCAGATTCATTCTCAATAGTTTCTTCAAATGCTACATCTTCATAGTTAGCCTCTGGTAAAATTGTATTATCAGTAGGTTCATTGTCTTGATTTTCGAGGGCAGAGAAGTCAGTAGATTGTGTTGAGTCTGATGTTGTTGTATCCTGTGGTTCTTGATTTCTTTTAGGATCGTAAGGTTTTTGAGTTGGAACAAAAATAGGCGGTAAAAGTCTATCGGTAAAAAATTTATCCTTATAGTAAAATATCTTTTTAGATTTAATAGGAGGAAATGATTCTATGAGAACTATTTGTTCATCTTTAGGTAATTGTATTACCTCCTGTGGAAGCAATAGAGCTCTTTGTACTTCAGATACGTTTTGAGTTCTTGTAGCGGGGTTAAGGTCAAAAAATTGAGGAGAGCTTTTTGATGTTTGTTTTACGGTTTTATTACCACATAACTGAGAAATCAAATTAGCAGTTTCATAATTGTTAGCAGCAAATGTAATACGGAAAGTCGAGTTAGATAAGAATGAATTCATTCCTGCTTCTTCATAAGTACCTTTAAGTTGTTGAGTATCTTGTATGATCAAGAATAATCTAACTCTATATCCACGGAAAAAGGCTATACCAGCTTTGATTTGTTCCATTTTACCAAGTGTAGGGAATTCATCCAGAAGGAACATAACCCCATAAGGTTCTTCTTTCAGATCAGGCATCTTGCGACTTAAAAATTCTGAAGCCTGTTGATAGAAAACTCTCATCAGTTTTTGTAGGCGGTTAATATTATCAGGTGTCAGACCCACGTAAACAGTAGTACGTTTTTTCTTGAATTCTTGAATGTTAAAGTCAGAAGATGCTGTTGCAGTATCAATAAGTGGGTTTGCCCAAAGTTCAAGACAAGAGTTCAGTGTAGAAATTACACCAGAGCGTTCTTTATCAGCCTTTTGAAGAAAAGCTGCAAGGTTCATATATGCAACTGGATGCATTACTCCACCCAAAGTATCCATTACTACTGCAAGATTATAAACTACGTCGTCACTTCTTAGTGTACGAACTACTTCACCAAAAGACTTAGCTTTTGTGACATCAGAGATTAGATATAAAGTGACACCTAGAAATAAGCTTCGTGCTTCATTATTCCAGAAATCTTTTTCTTCAATAATAAGGTTGGCAATTTTTTGTACGTCATCCACCATTTGTCCGGGTTTGCTACTTACCCAGTCGATAGGATTATAACAGTGAGTTATCCCGTTAGGGTTTGATGGTTCCCAAACAAAAACTTCTTGCCCTTGTTTGGCACGCCATCCGCTCGTAAAATCATAGTTTTCAAGCTTAATGTCGTGTACTATCATTGAATCTTGCCAAAATAGGCAATTTGGAATTACAAATCCCACACCCTTACCAGAACCAGTAGGAGCAAACAATAAAGCGTGCTGGAAGCCATCTGCAACATAATAACCATTATCATCTACACCAAGCAACATACCTTGCTTACAACGTAGATTTGCACGTTTAATGTCAGAGCGTGTAGCCCAGCGAGCATCTCCAAAAACTTTTTCCTTAGCTGAAAATGGTTGCCATGCGGCAATATCATCAAAGAATTTAATATAAGCTATTATAGCAGCAATATGAGGAACTAATAAGCACATAGTTAGCTTTATCTTCAGATATTCATAATCAGTCCATCCAAGTTTTGACCATGAATAAAATAACCAGTAGGACCATTTATAAAGGATATCTATAGCGTCTATATCGAAACCTATAGCATGAAACTCATTTGTGAAAAATGATATACAAGCGCCCACAAGCCATTCAAGACAGAATAGACCTAAGCCATGCATAAAAATTTTAGCTATAAAGTTTCTAGGTCCGCCAAGAAATCCCTCATCCATCGCTTAAGCTCCTTTGCTACCCTTAAAATATATTTCAGATATATATCTTCTGCCACCATCACCACGTTTTAGTTGCACTACTATGTCAATAACTGCAAGGATATAATTCTTTATTTCTTCTGGAGGCATCCCAAGTCCCGCTTGCATCACCATCAATTTTAGCTGTTCCAAAGCCATTGCGGGAGCATCAGCATGAAGTGTAGAAATAGAACCAGGATGACCAGTGTTTATAGCGCGAAGGAAACTAAATGCTTCGGCTCCACGTAACTCTCCAACTATTATCCTATCAGGACGTAGTCTAAGGCAAGCTTCTATAAGATCTTGAGTTGTAACTTTGGCACGACCTTGTCCCCCTTTCGATGCGAGTAAATGTACTCTATTTGGGTGATTTGGAAGCTGGATTTCTCGTGCATCTTCCACTGTGATAAGACGTTCATGAGGTGGAATAGCAAGCAAGGCTGCGTTAGTAAAAGTAGTTTTACCAGTAGAAGTACCACCGCTTATAATGATATTTTTTTTGGCTAGAATAGCAGTCTGTAGAAACTCACGAATTTGATTTTTTTTGATATATTCTGAAAGTACAGCATTGTTTGGATCTTCTACTTCGCTTGTTGTAGCTGCAGCAAAAGCTCCCATTTTATCATAATCATCAAGAGTAAGCTGCATCCCGCTGCCTTTTCTAATAGCAAGAGCAACACATCCAGGTTCGCATGCTGGTGGGAATACAACTTGGATACGATATCCATTTGGAAGAGTAGCAGAGAGTAGGGGTTTTTCTTCAGAGATTGTCTGCTCGGTAGATTGCGCTACAAGACGCCCTAAACCCATTAAATGTTCGAAATCAAGCTCTGGGAGTAATTCCATACGCTGTTCCCCACGCTTTTCAATCCAGACTTCTTGTGGTTTATTGACCATTATCTCATTAACCCCATCCTCTGCGAAAAGGGTTTTAAATGGGCTAAGATATGTCTCTAATGCAGCATAACTCACTGTAGTACCTTTGCTTTGTTAACTGCAGCTCTAGGAAAAACATAATCCTTGTTCACATATATTTTAACCTGAGTTCCTTGATCTAGAGTTATAGTAGGTTTGAATGTGGTTTGACCTAGCATATTCTTGGCAGTATCACCTATGTCACTAAATGCTTGTTTAGAAGCTTGTTGTTTTTGAGTTGGAGTTGCTGCTTGTGCAGCAGAAGTAGCGCTTGTAGTTGCAAGAGCGCTTATTCTAGATACTAAATTAGATACTACTAAACCTTGATTTTGGGGTGGCGTTGCAGCTAGAGATGCATTGCTTTCTGCGCATATTTTTATTAGCTCAACATAAGTGGTTGAACCAGTATCTGTTATTAATGGGGTGCCTTGTCCACATATAGCAGTAATTTTAGTACTTGCGGTTGGGTAGTTCGTATTGTCAGTAGCAATATTAGTTGCAAGACCTATAAGTTGAGTGACACCAGAAGCAGTTTGTGAAGCGGTTGCTGTAGATGCAACTGGAGGTACGAGTTTATCAAGGCCAGTCGCTACTGCTATGTTAAACGCAGAAAGTAGTACTGCATTAGACATTTGTTCGACATATTTGCGATCTAGTCTGCCTTCTATGCCTTTACGCCCAAGATTATCAACAGCATCGGATTTTATGTTGAGTGTATATCCACTATCAAGATTAATTCTATTCCATGATATGTCAATCCTAGCGCTTGATCCACTTACTGCGCTTGTATAAGAACCAAAAACTCTTGATCCACGTGGTATAAGGACTACTTTTCCGTTTTCAGAAAAAACATCTCTAGAAATAACAGCTCTAACCTCACCACCGCTGTCTGTATTGACAGCACTTTCTATTACTGCATCAATAATCTTGCCTTGACCCAAAACATACTCTAGATTGCCACGCTTGGTAAAATCTTTTTCTTGTTCAAGTTGTTGTTCTGTTTTTGTATTTTCGGTTCCTCCGACAAGTACTATAGAAGATTTTCTTTTTGCCTCTATTCTCTTTTGCGCATCGTCAGATCTCTCTCTTATAACTTCGGAAGGAAGATCTGATGGAATAGTTGCAGGAGAAGAAGGTGGTAATGGTACCTCAGAGGCAGGAGCGCTCTCGGTTGTAGGAGATGATGTTTTAGTTGCAACACTTGGCTCTGGTGCAGCGGGAGGAGGTGCTGGATCTACTAACTTGGGTGGCTCTGGTAATTGAGGCACTGTAGGAACATCTTGAGTTGTGGCTGGTTTAGAGACAGCTTGTGTGGTTTGCAGAGGGGTGTTTACTTCGCGTGATTGAGGTTCAATTATCTGAGATGCTACTAGATTATAAACCACTATTGCAAAAATAAGAGCCATACCTATCAAGATGACTATATTTTTTTTAGGATTAGATCCTACTTTAGAGACCTCTTCTAAAACCTCAGGCATTGCAGAGCTTGCTCCGGAGCTATTACTATTTGAACCAATTTGTGGCTCTTGTTTTGTTTCATCTAGCATGTTTTAAGACCCCTTGCTTGGATAATAGAAACGTATTACATATACTAGATCTTGGTCATCACCATAATCTAAGTCTTTTGCTACTACATCAAATTGATAAGATCTTTTGTTAGTCAGGATAGTCATATTAGTGCGTATATTCTTTTCTAATGGTTTAACGAAAATACGATTTTCTAATGGGGTTATTTTCCACGCGTATGCATCACCGAGTGATATCGTCTTGATTTCTTCTCCCTTTGAGAGCTCTATCTGAGACTGAAAGCCAGAGTGGACAACTAGTAGATAAACTTCATTAGGATTATAAACATAAGTTTTGATCCTGTTATCCACAGTTAGAGGGATATCGCCTCTATCATTAGCATAAGCAAAAGAAGAAATGAGCATTAATAAAATGCTCCAAAAAAATTTAACTTGCATCATCATCTACCCTATATCCTAAAACTTGAAATCCTACTGGGTTAATATCCCTTTCTTCATCTGTGAGTTCCATAGGGATGTAACCAAACTCTATTACGGCAATTTTGTTGAATGTTTTTCTTTCTCCGGCCGTTTCGGTAAGAGAGAATCTTAGCATATATTGTTTATCCGAGAGTTTTGACCAAGATCTCACATTCAGATAAGTGGTATTTTTTTGACCGTAAGATATCGTTGGGTCATTTGCCTTATCTTTTATAAAGTTTATATAAGTTCTATATATCTGAGACGTAGACATTAATCTGATAGTCTTTTTAGCGAAAGTGTCAAAGTCTACAGGATTATAAGTTTCACGTGCTGTAACGTATTTTTTTAAGAAATATTTTGATAGCTCATCCTTTCCTACTAATACGTCTAAAGAAACTGGATTCACTACTCGCGCTATACCTGTTGTGTCTTCAATTTGTATTACAAAGGGATCAAACTCTCGGCTGAGAGATATTTTTGTCACCGCTACTACAGCTATTGCGATTGCACCTATGCAACAAGCAGCTATTAGCGCAAGAATATTTCTCTGTATGAGTGTTGTTTCATATCTTTCCTCAAACCAGCTTCGAGCAGCATCGATTTGACTACTAGCGCCAGAAGCAACGTCTGAGTTTGTGGATTTCTTAAAAAAATTTAAAATGTTAAACATAACAAACGCTAATTTTACTTGATGTATAGTTTCAGTATGGTGTTTTGTGTACATAAAAGTAAATAAAAACCCAACTTAAAACAATCTAATACGCTCAAAAAATTTTATCAAGAGTTGTTTTTGTAATATGCTTAAGTAACTTAAAAAATTAATTCCTACTATGCAGTTATTGATACAGTTTGTTTTTATGGTGTGTTTTTGCACAATAGCGAATGCCTATGATAGAGAGGCTTTGTGGGATAAAATCCGTTTTAAAGGGCTTCAGTCAGATAAATCTTATTCTATAGGTATGGGAACGGGGTTTTTTGTGAATAGAAATTATGTGATCACAAACAAACATGTTGTTGATAATTGTAAAAATATAGCGATTCGTGGAGCAGTAGAGCCTACTTTAGTCAAATTAGTTGTTGTTGATCAGGATTTAGATTTGGCTCTCCTATATTCCGAAGCCGAACCTAAAAATATACCATATTTACGCATCAATTATGATCAAATCACTAAGAACGATGTCCTTTTTACAGTGGGTTATCCATTGAAACATGGTGAAACTGGAGATGTAGTTATAAAAGAGGCGCAGGTTATAGATGTTAATAAAAATCCTAATAATAGCTTCACTAACATCTCTTTTTCCGACGTTATAAACCACGGTAATAGTGGAGGGCCTGTTTTAGATAGGAATTCTAATATAGCTGGGGTTGTGGTTGCTAAAATAAAGTATTTTCAGGATGAAGCTAGGTCTATTCCATCAAAGTCAGTAGGTGTTGCAATAGGCTTAGATGGTGTTATGAATTTTTTGAGAAAAAATAACATTTTTTTCGCCGCTAACACTACCTATGACATATTTACAAACTACAAGATTGCAGATTTAATAAAGGATTATGTGGTAAATATACACTGCGTTGGTGATGTTATTTCAGAAAAATAATAAGTTTTATAGTTTTGGTGGTGTCTTTTTTGCAACATTCTCCACATGTTACTGCCGAGTATTCTCTGTTAATTCTCTGTATAGTTTTGTTTCGGAGAGTAATATGTATAATATGGATCCTGGATGCTATAGATTATATATTATTAATAGGAAACTAAAGATGAAAAAACTACTTTTACTCGCTTCAATTACTGCTTTAAGCGCTAGTGCATACGGCTCTAACGTTAACAATGTTAGCATTGCTGGAGATGATTTAAATTTAAGACTTTTAGGAAGATTCAATTTTCAAACTGGTTATTTAAAGCAATCTAAAGTTCCTGGAATATCACAAAATGTTTCTGCATTTAGAAAGAATTTCGGTTTTAACAGCAACGCCTTTCTTGGTGCTAGAATTACAGCAGAGCGTGATATAATGACTTATGGAGCTCAGCTTAGCTTAGTAACTAGTGCTAGAGCTACTGGTACTCCAATGTATGATCGTTCACACATATTTATTGAATCCAAAGGTGGTAAAATAGAGGCCGGATCAAATCTTGATGTTGGCGCGAAGATGCGTATTACAGCCTTAGACATAGCACGCGCTACTGGAGATGATAGCTCAAATTATGCTGCAACCTTGATATCGGCTCAAGATAATAATCCTGCTTTTCCTGGTCAAATTAATTCACCTATGTATCCAAGTTTCTTCTTGGATAATTTAAATGAAACCAATGGAGAATCTGCAAGAAAAGTATCCTACTATACTCCTGAATTTGGTGGATTCCAAGTTGGTCTTTCATATATACCAGATACTAGTAATTTAGGCGGTGGTACATTAAAAGACGAGAAAGATTCTTACAATATCGCAACTACTTATACCTATAATGTTACAGATGCCCTTACAAAAAATGTTACAAGTACAGTGTATTCTGAGAAAAAACCTATCAAAGACGCTTACTCTTTCGGTGTTAGTTTTAAACATCAGTTTACAGATTTAGTTGGTATCAAACTAGCAGCAACAGGTGAATGTGGTAAACCAGCACAACAAGGGGAAAAAGCAGTAACAGTAAAAGATAAAGATGGAAAGATTGTAAACGCTACAACAAAATCCAACTATAAACTTGCAAAACTTAGTACCTATAATATCGGTGGTATAGTAACAATAGGAAATTACTCATTAGCCGCATCTTATGCCAATTTAGGTGATAGCATGACATCCTCAGAGGTTTTGGGTAAAAAACGTAATACTAAATACTACACTGCAGGCGTCGCTTATTCTCAAGGCCCAGCAGCAATAAGCTTATCTTACTCAAAAGCCGATCAATTCGGTAATAAAATGGACATATATACATTAGGTACAGATTATAAATTAGCTCCAGGCCTTCTACCATACGCAGAAATAGCATTGTTCAACGGTAAGTCAGGTTTGCCAGCCGTATATAAAAGCGATACTCCAAAGCAAAAATTTAAGGGTATGGCTTTCATATTAGGTGCTAAGCTAGAGTTCTAAACTCTACTACTAGAGGCATATACTTCGTAAAACTGCGGCATCTGTGATGCTCACGTACTTTAGTACGCTGCGCTTCTCGAGCACTTGTTTTTCTAGTATCTGCACTCTATTAGCGAGTTTAGGTTTTGGGATTTCTACTAGGGGCGTGTACTTCGTCAAACTGCGACATCTGCGATGCTCACGTACTTTAGTACGCTGCGCTTCTCGAGCACTTGTTTTTCTAGTATCTGCACTCTATTAGCGAGTTTAGGTTTTGGGATTTCTACTAGAGGCATATACTTCGTCAAACTGCGGCATCCCAAGTCTCTCATTTTAGTGTAAGCATAAGGTTATAACACGTTCCGAAATTAACTGAACGAAAGAGACTTGTCAGGACTTGCCTTTGTTCACATATTAATTATATTCTTATGAATGCTTAAGCATTTGTTCAATTTAATTTGATATTATAATTATGAAAAAACCTGTAATAGGAATATCTTTGGATTTACAAAATGATAATGGAGACTACTCCTATTCCAAATTTCCATGGTATGCATTGCGTAAAAATTATTCTGATTCTGTGTCTGCTGCTGGTGGATTTCCAATCATGTTACCATTTGATGAATCTGCAATAGAACAAGCTTTGGACCTAATAGATGGATTAATAGTTCCAGGAGGAGATTGGGATATAGATCCTATATTCTATGGTCAAAATATTATTTCACAAAAAGTTATCATAAACCATGATCGTACTTCCTATGATATGAAGCTTATGAAGAAAGCCCTTGATCGTGATATGCCTATTTTAGGAATATGTTATGGCATGCAGTTAATGAATGTAATCCTTGGTGGAGATATGATTCAGGATTTAAAAGAGCTTAGACCTACAGATATTAATCACGAACAGCCAGAGCCTAAAAATATTGATTGGCATGAAATTCAGATAGTTAGTGGCACTAAACTTTCTAAGATAGCTAGAGGAGTTAATATTGCTAAAGTTAATTCTACTCACCATCAAGCTATTGATAGAGTAGGCTCTGATCTAATAATAAGTGCTGTTGCTACCGATGGAATAATTGAAGCTATTGAATCAACCCGACATGAATTTGCAATAGGGGTAGAATGGCATCCTGAATATGGCATGTCTGATCTTGATAGAGCTTTATTTAAGGAGTTGATAGATTCTTGTAAATAGAGGATTTCTTATTTTTATCACAAAAAAGTTGACTAGAGAAGTTAGATATGTCAAATTGAAACCATGAACTTCAATTTGACATAAATATATGTATAAACGAGATATAACACCTGTAATAAAAAGGCTTGCAGAGTTTTATCCAATAGTTGGGATAACAGGTCCTAGACAATCTGGAAAAACAACTATAGCAAAGATTTTATTTCCTCATTTGCCATATGTTTCACTAGAAAATTTAGACATTAGATTGCAAGCAGAGCTAGATCCGAGAGGTTTTCTAGCTTCGTATGAAGGTGGCGCTATCTTTGATGAGATTCAGAACGTTCCATCTCTTCTATCATATATGCAGGCTATTGTGGATGAGCGTCAGGATAAAGGTCGTTACATCATCACGGGTTCTCAAAATTTCACATTAAGCTCTAGCATTTCTCAATCGCTATCTGGGAGGATAGGAATGGTTACATTGCTTCCTTTGAGTATGCATGAACTCCATGAGGATAATCTAGATATCAATGAGGCTATTTTTAGTGGAGGATATCCTGGTTTACATAATTTAAAAATGCATTCTATGGACTTTTATCCAAGTTATATACAAACTTATGTTGAAAGAGATGTTAGACAATTAAAAAACATAGAAAATCTGGGTCGTTTTCAGAATTTTTTAAAACTATGCGCGGGGAGGATAGGTCAGCTTATCAATTTTTCCTCACTTGCTCAAGATGCGGGTATTTCTCATACTACAGCTCGAGAATGGTTAACAATATTAGAAGCAAGCTATATTATTTTTACTTTGCAGCCTTATCATAATAATTTTAACAAGCGTTTGATGAAAATGCCGAAGATATATTTTTATGATACAGGTCTTGCGTGTGCTCTCTTGGACTTAGAAAAAAAAGACCAAATTGAAACACATTATCTTAGGGGTGGTCTTTTTGAAAATCTTATAATTCTTGAGATTTTAAAGTGGCGTATGAATAATGGGCTCCCGTCCAATATTTATTTTTGGCGTGATCGTACAGGCTATGAAATAGATTTAGTAGGTAGCTGGGGAGGGGTTATTAATACTATAGAGATAAAAGCTGGTTCAACATTTCAGGAGTCTTATACTAAGAACCTGAGATATTTCGAAGCATTGTCCAAAGATAGATCAAAAGAAACTGTGTCTAGTTACCTTGTTTATACGGGGTCACAAGAAGGAAGTTATTTTGGTATAAAGTTAACCCCTGTAGAAAAAATACACTCATGTATCTTAGGCATTCAGTAACTTTTTTCACAGACTATTCCAGCATTATATCAAGTTTGCCTTCTGCATCAAGCGCGTGAAGATCGTCACACCCTCCGATATGTTTACCATCAATAAATATTTGTGGGACTGTTTTTCGTCCACCAGATCTTGTGATCATATGTTCTGCCAGTCCAAAATCATGCTCTACTGAAATTTCTTCAAATTCCAGACCTTTTCTCTTTAGTAAATCTTTTGCTTTAACGCAATATGGGCAGTATGATTTGGTATATATTTCTATTTTAGACATAGTATCTTTCCTTATATTTGATTTAGTTAATATGATTATAGATAGTATTATTACAAGTGCTAATAAAAACCAGCTAAATATTTTTTTAGTTAGCATTTTCTTCCCTGCTAATTTTGTGTGTAGTTTTAACCCATTTGAATGGTGATGTTATTAGGCTAAATATAGCCATATAACTCGCAACTATATGTAGTAAAAAATACGCTGGCCAAAGAACAAAAGCAAGCAAATCAAAGATTTTTATTTTTTTAAAACTTTGAGTGTCTCTAACGATAATAATTGAAGATGTAGCATACAGAAATACAAAGGCCATATATGTGCTGAATCTTGCAAGGAATTGGTTACCAAGTGGCATATAATTATTTGATAAAATGAAATGGATCGGTAGAATGAAGTAGCTATATGTTGAAAGACCAATAAAACAAAACATGTAAAACTTCGTTTTTAGATTTTGTTTTATGCTGTTATTTGTAGTTTGCTTGAGATAGATTAAAAATGTTTGTATAAAGCCTTTAATCCATCTAGAGCGTTGGTTTAGCCAATTATTTATCTCGCAGGGTGATTCTTCTAATGTATAGGAATCTATAACTTGTACGATAGCCTGCAAAAAATAATCTTAATCCTAAGTCAGCATCTTCTGTGACATTGTAAGCATCCCATAAGCCTATTTTTCTTATAACTTCAACTTTAAAATGGTTGCTATTTCCACCTAGTGGCACCGGCACGCCAATTCTATCTAGTGCAGGTAGAAGAAAATCAAACCATATACTGTACTCAATGCTGAAAAGGCGAGATAGGAGATTTTCATATTTGTTATAGAAATTCAATTTCGCTTGTATACATGCAAAATTATCCGGAAGATTTTCAAAATTTGATATGACTTTAAGTATTTGATCTCTATCGGGTGAATCTTCCACATCATAAATTGTCACATAATCACCCTTAATATAAGACATAGCATAATTTAGTGCTTTAGGCTTTGTTCTAGGTTCGGAATAAGGTACTTTGATTATTTCTATATAGTAAGGTAGTTCAATAGAATTTAGTATAGTTAGACTTTTTGTATCGTCCGCTTCCACAATAAGTTTTATATCTAATTTGTCTTTTGGATAATTCAAGTTTTTAAGGTTAAATAGTATAGATTTAACTCCATATTCCTCCTGATACATTGGAACAAGTATAGAATATATAGGTAATTTTTCTGGATTTTGCGTCAAATAAACATGATCTGGGGATTTTTTATCCGGTAACAGGTAGGAATTTAAGAAAAGCGAGGTTTTTAATATGGTTTGACATGTGTATAATAAATAATGTATGGCTACCAGGCCGTTTCGAGATAGGATTAAGAATCCAATAATCATGTAACAATATTTTATCAAGGCGGATATGTAACCAATATTTTCTGAGGCGAAATAGGGGTTTAGAAAATTTAGGGCTCTTGTGGCTTTTTGAGTATTCAGTCGGCTAAATTGCTTGTCTATCAAGTGGTAAAAATCTTTTTTCAATACAAGAGCTAGATGATATTTTTTTCTTAATTTTTTTATATCTAATGAATTTATTTTGCTGATATCAGTTATTAAAAGATAGTCTTTACTAGATAGTAGAATGCTATTGAAGCATATCATAATACCATCTTTAGAATATTGTTCTATGTTTCCAAAGCTTGAAATTTGGTAATCTGTGGGTATGGAGTCAATAAATTCTATATTCAGAATTTCTGCAAGTGCCTCATAAACAATTTTAGGGTCTATAGAAAATTCAGTTAAAAACACATCTAACTTAAGTTCTATTTTTTCTATCTTTGTTAGTTTGTCGATCTGAGAATTATTCAGATGATTATTTTGAATTAGATATGTTTTTAGTTTGTTATATAGAGTCATAATTCTGCCCATACTCCAAGACTATAACCCGATGACAGGACTCGTCTAGCTTTGACACTATTTACTACAAAATACCCACAATTTAAATATATTTTATTATGTGATTCAGAGCGCGATGTGCTTATGTCATAGGCTAAAGTTAGCTTGTTATTATGGATTCTTTGGTGTCTGGGTAGGGCGTTTTTATTTAAAACTTCAAAATCCTGAAGCATAAAGATCATTCTATCGCCAATTTTCATTCCTATCGCAATTTCACTTTCGTAGATTGGTTTTTTATTATTACTTTTGTCTATGTCAGTTTTTGCTTCTACCGAAACATATTGAAAAAATCTAATTTTTTTTCCAAAGAATTTCTTTTTTGTTTTTTTTGAATGCCCAAGCGATAAACCAAGCCGAGCGCTTTTTATTCCGTCTGATATTCCGATGGAGGGTGATATAGTAAATATGTAATTTTTTTTCTCTAATAATTTTCTTTTCGCAAATATTGCAAAATTATTAGATGTGATACTCTTTACATTTCTTAGATTGGTTTTTACTCTCGTGAATTTTATACCATAGCTCCATTTTGGGTTTATTCCTTGCTCTAGAAAATGAGAGGTTTCATGTGTGGGGCTTGAGGTAATAAGCTGCTCTTTTATTGTTTTTAGATTATGTATATTCCCCCAGATTTCATTTTCTCTGTTAATTTTTTGTTCTGGAGTATAATGCGGATTATTCCTTATTTTATATATTTGGTTTTGCAGGAGGGCGATCCCTCTTTCTGTCTCATAATATATATCCATTTCTTTATGGGCTATTTTAGAAAGTGAATTATGTTTGAATTCTAGGGCATAATTCAATTTATCTGAGTTTGGGATCCATGGGTGCGCAATGGTTGTATAATTTAGAGTTATCGACAACCATAGGGTGATTACGCAAAGAAGGTAATTTGTTAAGTTAGGGCAGGAGTGACATATTCTTAAAAAAATCATACATCAGACCTATAAATTAGCCTTGAACCAGGCTAGGGCTCTTTGGAAGAATCCTTGATGCGTTGAGTAATCATCTAGAGCAGGGTTGTAGTTTTTGCGTTGTCTATTTACATAAGCTTCAATAATGCCAACAGAAGTAGCGTATATTCCAGGGTTGTAATCTTCTGCAAAGCCGTAGAAAATCTTTGGTTTGCCTATTCTGGTCTGCTTATAAAAGCATGTGCTTACCATTCCTTTTAATCCTTTGAGCATAGCGCCTCCACCTGTGAGCACTATACGTCTTGATATTAAATAATCTATACCTATTTTATCATATTGTTCTTTTACTATATCTAAGATTTCTTGAACTCTTGGGCGAATTATATCTGCTAGATCCATTGAATTTATAGTAATTTCTTGCCCATAGTCATCATCAACTGTATTGACGCTTAATGAGCTCATAGAGGAGTCTCCAGTATTTCCATAAAGTATTTTTAGTTTTTCTGCATCTGCAAATTTTATAGAAAAGGCTTTGGAAATATCAGAAGTAATGTGCCATCCGCCTATAGGGGCATGTCCAGTGTAGATTATCTTTCCTCCCCAAAATATTCCAAAAGATGTGGTTCGTGCCCCGAAGTCTATAATTAGAGCACCAAGGTTTCTTTCATCTTCAGTAAGGCATGCCATTCCTGCTGCATAAATGCTAAGTATAACACCCGTTACTTCCACTTGGCATTTAGCAAGGCAGTTGGTAAGATTTAGCAATATATTAGAATTAGTAGCTATAATATGCAATTTGCACTCTAGGATATTACCAAACATTCCTATTGGGTCATCGACTATATTGCCATCATCTAATGAAAATTCGATTGGGAAATAATGTATTACTTCGTATTCGGGTACTTTGAAGTTGTTGAGAGCTTCTTGTATAAGCTTTTTTACATCATTGCTTGTGATTTTTTCACCACCGATATTTATAGTATTTTCGACATAATATGATTTTGTGCCATTGCTTGAAAGAGAAATCACGGCAGAATTGACGTTTGTATTGCACTCTGTTTCTAGAGAGTAAACTGCTTGTAGTATACTGCCCTCAGCCTGTTTTAAGTCTGTTACGATACCAGATCTTATTCCATCAGAGTAATGTAGATTTTGCCCAGTGATTTCAGCTTCGCCGGTTTTTTCTATATTTGCTCCAATAGCAGCTATTTTGCTGCTTCCTAAATCGAGTGCAATAAAGTTTGTGAGTTTAGATTTCATCAATATCTCTGTAGATTCCACACATATATTACATTTTAATATAAAATGAATCAAGATTTGAAAAAATACAAATATTGTTGTATATTGCAGGCTTATATTTAAACAATAACCTTCGGTAGAAAATTATGCATTCTGATCAAATAGCAGTTTTGAGTTTTTATTCATTTACAAATCTTCCTGAGCCTGAAATGGTTATGCCTAGAGTTCTTCTTATCGGTAAAAAGAAATGCGTTAGAGGAACTATACTCCTTGCGAAAGAGGGTTTTAATGGTTCTTTATCAGGTGACGAAGAATCTTGCAGGTTTGTAATTAATGAACTCGCTAAGATCGTTGAGGCTAAAGATGTTAGTATTAAAGTTAATTACTGCGATATCCACCCTTTCCAAAAATTCAAAGTAAAACTAAAAAGAGAAATAGTTGCTTTGGGAGCTGGTGATATAGATGTAGAAAAAATGAAAGGCGAATATATTGATCCAGCTGATTGGGATGAATTTATAGCTCGAGATGATGTTATTTTGGTGGATACCCGTAACGATTATGAAGTCAGCGTGGGCACTTTTGAAAAAGCGGTTAATCCCTTTACCGAGACATTTAGAGAATTTCCAGATTGGGTAGAAAAGAACAAAGAGATTTTTGATGGTAAGAAAATCGCCATGTGTTGCACTGGAGGAATTAGGTGCGAAAAATCCACAGCATTTATGAAGCTTTTAGGTTATAAAGATGTATATCACCTTAAAGGGGGTATTTTGCAATATCTTGAAGATACTGGAAATGCTAATGGCAAGTGGCATGGTGATTGTTTTGTTTTCGATGATAGAAGGGCTGTAGATGATGGTTTGGCTCCAGCTTCTGGTCACTGGCTGGTGAGAGAATAGTAAAAAATACATTTGTCTTATAGAAAAACTTTTAATCTAAATAAAATTCATATATAACTGATATTCTGAAAACTTAAATTTTGTAGAATCAGCTCATGTATATAAAGTGCCCTTCATGTAATACAAGTTTCGTTGTAACTCCTGAGCAAATAGGCCCTAAAGGCCGTAGGGTTAGGTGTTCAAAATGTTCTCATGGTTGGTTTGTTGAAGCTTTGTCTTCTGAGCCCTTGATTCTTAAACAAGACGAGGTTTCGCCTATAGTGCCAGATAGAGTGGGTGTGCAAAGTGGATTTTCTCCAGGTGTCAACCTTCCAGCGCTTCTTCCTATAAATATCCCACTATATTTATATATATTGCCAGCCATACTTTCTGTAGCTGTAATTTTTAGTTTTATGGTGCTTTTCCAGGACAAATTATCCTTCTTAGGATTAGCAGGAACGAGTGATGCATTAAGTATTCATGATATAGACATAGATTATAACAGGCATGGCGGAACTATAGTAGCAAATTATAAAATCATTAATTCATCTAATTCTTTTGTGCCCGTACCTTTAATTAGAATAAGGCTGCTAGATCATGATCGTAGGGTTCTGAAAACTCATGTTACCTCTAATCCTAATGTTGACCTATCTCCAAAGCAATATGTAACCATCCGTACAAATTTTGCAGAAGCTCCTCCTAATGTTGAATTTATAGATGTTGCTTTAGGGAGTAGGTTAGATTTTGTGCTAAGGTAAAATATGAAAAAACAGCTTATATATCCTTCGCTTGTCAGACGCCTTTTTTCCTCTGTTATAGATCTTATATTGCTGTCATTTATTATGACCCCTATAGGATCTATGATCAATAAACATATGTTTCTCGAAAAGTTCGGTCATATTTTGAGAGAAAAAAATATCGATGTGAATGATTACAAAGCTCTTGCAGAAGCTCTTCAGTCGCCAGAGTTTGCTCAATATTCTAATTTCGCTACTATGATAGAAATCATGACGCCAATGCTAATATTTCAAGCAATAACCATGATTCTATATTTTACGCTATTTACTACATTTTGGGGTGCAACACCTGCAAAATATCTATTTCGTTTAAGAGTTGTTGACGAAAAAACTTTAGCACTCCCTTCAATATATCAATCTTTTATTAGATGTATGGGTTATTGTCTTGCCCCTATAGGTGTATGGTTTATACCTTTTTCTAAAAGAAAACAAGGTCTGCACGATCATTTTGCTAGCACTGTTGTAGTAGTAAAATAAATTCAGTTCATGAGGGAGTGATGATAATTCTAGGTTTAGATCCCGCTATTACTAAGACTGGTTGGGGTGTTATTAGGGCTGAAAATTCTAGCATATTTTACATAGCAAGCGGGTCGATAGTCACAAAAAGTGAAGATCTTATGCCTAGACGTCTTTCATATATATCTGATGAAATTCATAAAATTATTGAATTATATAATCCAACAATAGCCGCTATGGAAGAGATTTTTGTGAATGTTAATCCTCACTCGTCTATAAAGCTTGCTCATGCTAGGGGCGCCATCATGTCTGAGGTTGGTAAATCTGGAATAGAACTTAGAGAATTTGCTCCGAATAAAATAAAGAAGACAATTACAGGAGCTGGAAAAGCAGATAAAGAGCAGGTTTTATATATGGTCAATATGAT
>JBEAVG010000090.1:0-5270 GCA_041161045.1 Pseudomonadota bacterium | reverse complement strand
ATAAATGCTTATAGTACAAGTTCTAGTATATATAATAGCAATTCAATAGATGCTAATGGCTCTATAAGCTTAGACGCGGCTTTGGATATAGAAAATCACGGATTATTAAAAAGTCAGGATTCTGTTCTTGCAAAAAGCAGATCGGGTTGGGTCTTTAATTACGGAAATATACTAGTAGATAAATCATTAGAAATTGAGTCGGCTCTTGGAGTTTTAAATCAGGAAAAAATTCTTAGTAGCAACATAGTTCTTAATTCTGCATCTGATTTTATAAATAAGGGAGAGCTTTCTTCCATGGGCTTTGTAAGGATGGCTCTTGGTGGAGATTTTATTAATGAGGGAAAAGCAAGTGCAGCATCTTTATTGAGGATTGATTCTAGAAATCTATCAAACAGAGGAGAAATATTATCGCAAGGAGTAACTGTAATGAAATTTACAGAATCTATGGAAAATATGGTAGGGGCGTCTATAGAGTCTGCAAATGATGCAAATATTGTTGTGAGCGGTTCAGTTATAAATGATGGCGAAATAAAAAGTAGCAATGTGCTTGATATAGATTCCGGAGCAGCAATTACAAATAGTGGTCAGTTTTTATCAGGTGGTAAGAAGGTTATCGTAGCGAGTGACTCAGCTGTTACAAATGATGGTACTATAGGTGGGATTGCACCAAAGGCTCCTATAGCCCCGGTCGCTGGAACCGGTACAGCCACAGTTAGTGTTTCAGGTAACATTGGTTACTTAAAAATCCACTCAGTCGGGGATTTTATAAATCACGGTACTGCTACTTCTAAGGGTGCAGATGAAGTGGAAATTCACTCTGCTACTGGTATTACAAACAGTGGGCTTATAGAATCTCAGAGTTTGCTAAAATTAGATGCAGATATTTTAGACAATAGCTTAGGGACAATCACATCAGATGGTATGATGATAGTAAATACCACTTCTGGTCTCATTAATATGTCTGGCCATTTAGAGTCTAAGAAAAGTGGTAATGTTATTGTCGGGGCTAATGTGCTTAATGATGGTGGTAAAATTCTTTTCGGAGATAGCATTGCTGGATCATCATTAATCTCCGTCAGCTCAATTGATAATGGCTCTGGGAGTATCCGCTCTTTAGGCGCTTTGCAAGTAGAGGCTAGTGTTGATGTTAAAAATGGTGCAGGTGGAGATATTTCTGCACAAAAAGATTTAACAGTCGGTGCAATTGGAGATATATCCAATGCCGGATCTTTACAATCTAATTCTGATATGAAGCTAACTTCTGCTACGGGTAATATTGAAACTAGTGGTTCTATAGTTTCAGCAGCTAAATTATCCCTTGAAGCTATGTTAGGTAGATTTTTTGTAAGTACTGGATCTAATACACAATCTAAGGATGCAGTTACTATTTCTTCAAAATCTATTTCTGGTGATGGTGGAATATTATCAGATTCTGGAATTAAAATAGCTTCTGATTCTGCATTTACAAATGAGCTAAATATTTCAACCAAAGGCAAAGTAGAAATTACCGTAGCAAATGGTGATTTTGTAAATAAAAAGCTTGTGCATGGGGAGGATGGTGCGAAGGTAAGTTCATTAACTGGGGCAATTGTTAACGAAGCTGTGATTTCAGCAAATGGCGTGGCTTCTTCTTTAGAGGCAGCTTCTGGGGTTATAAATAGGGGAGAGATTAAGGGTAAAACTGCTGAATTGAGGATATCTTCTCCGAATCAAACTATTGAAAATCTTGGCAAGATCAACATTGAAGGCAAAATTAAAACTACATCAGCTGTGCTAGATAATATTGGGGAGTTTAATGCTGATCAAGGTGGTTCTATAAATGCTGCCATGGAAGTTCGAAATACAGGAACTTTAAACCATTATAACGGTAGTTTAGAAGTAGATACTCTTAAACTTTATAATGATGGTACTTTGGCGGGTAAACATCTCATAGTTGGAGCGAATACTGTTGGAGAAATCAATAATGCTGCTAAAGGTGTTATATTCACCACAGATACTATGGCCTTAAATAGCACATCTCTGATTAATAATGCTGCTGGGAATGCTGGTATTCTTAGCACTGGAAGTATTGAGGGTAAATTTACGGGTGATGTAAGAAATGATGGTTTAATATTTGCAAAAACCAACCTGAAAATTGAATCCTCCGGTGGTAAAATTACCAATAACAAAGAGATCAATTCTGCTGGCACTATGGCCCTGGCTGCGGCTAATGATGTTACAAATAGTGCGAGAATTATTGCCAAAGATGCAATGACTCTTACATCAGGCACGAAGTTAGTAAATAGCTCTGACCTACTATCTACAGGAGCCATGGATATTACCGCTCCAAATCTTGAAAACAAAGGGCACTTAGGCTCTAGTAAAAAGCTCACTACTCGCATTGCAAATGATCTGACAAACAGGGGTACTATCGAAGGTGGTGGGATTGAGATGAGGGTGGGAGGTATAATAAATAATGACAGACATAATATACAATCTATTGATGACATAACCATAACAGATCTTGCTGGAGGAAAAGTAAGGAAGATTAGTAATGTAGCAGGTATTATTGGTTCTACAAAAGGAAATGTAAATATATCAGCAAAAGAGCTATATCAACCTGCTAGGCTTAATATTAAACGCTTAACTGAGCAAGATATTAAAGATGGAAAGGAGATTCCTATAGCTGCTCCAAATGTAGAGGTGGTAAAAGTGCATGAGGAAAATTTTGATGTAAGGGGTGATACTATTACTACAACAACGAAATCAGATTTTCATGATGAGTATAAAGGGCAATCAGATTCTGCTACAATATATGCAGGCAAAGATCTAAATTTAGGAATAGATAGAATATATTCTAAAGGTAGTGAAATAAGAAGTGTAAAGGCTTTAAGTAGTGTTTCTATAGTAGATGCAGAAACATTATATAAGCATAAATTAACTCAAGTAGATACGTATAAAAAATATGAAAGATCATACAAAGATCGAGATTTTTGGGGTAGTTATACTATAGAATGGGAGCATTACTTTACAGATAATAAAACTGAGTTAACAGTAGAAACAACCGATCTTGGAACAATAGGATTAAAAGCCTCTGGCAAAAACATCACTATTAAGCCATTAACATACAACCCTCCGAATGCATCAAATATAAAAGCAGTCGCTCCTACTGCTTCAGTAAGTCACACGCCATTCTTAGCTGCTCCAGCCAAAGCTCTAGCGCCTTCTGCGCCGAAGGGGCCAGGTCAAATAACCTTATCTATAGATGATTTGCGCCAAAAGCTTGCTGATATGAAAGCAAAATTTCCAAATGCTCCGGTGAGTTTTGATCATGGAACTCATAGTGATCCAAGAATTGCTGCAGCTTTTGAGGCTGCAAAATGGCCAGAAGACCCAGCGCCTGGTAATTACTATATTCAGGAAAAATCAGTAGTTTTTACAGATCCTGCTGCATATTTTGGTACTGAAGATTTCATCAAGCGTATTCCGGGATACAATCCTAACCAGGAAGCGGCCTACATGGGTGATCCTATAAAGCAGAATGAATTCATAATGCGTCAAATGATGGATATGAAAGGTTTCGCTACTATGTATGCTGGTGAAGATCCAGCCGAGATGATCAAGAGAATGTATGAAAATGCGGAAGAAGAGGCAAGAGATCTAGAGTTGCGTCCTGGTCTTGTAATGACAGCAGCTCAGGTGGCCTCTCTAAAGAAAGACATGATTTGGCCTGAAAATATCAAACTTGCTGATGGCAATCTTGTGACAGTTCCTAGAGTATATCTTGCTCATTCTCGCCCTACAGAAAAGGGGTTAGGGATAAGGGCAGCTGAAACTGTTGATATTGAAGATGAGGATCTTGTCATAGGAGATAAAATCTCAGCAAAAAACATCAGGCTAGCATCTACAAATGGTAGCATTACTGTGCTAGCAGGGGCTAAGGTTAATGCAAAAGAATCGGCTGAGCTTTCCTCGGCTTCAAATACGAATCTTGCCGGAACTGTTGTAGCACAAAGCATAAAAAGCCATAGCGCTAATGCTACAAATATTACAGGAACAATATCTGGTGGGAATATTTTGCTTACAGCGGGCACAGATGTTACAAATTCTGGGCTTATTAATGCATCGCATAATTTATCTATAGAAGCAGTACGTGATGTTATGAACCTAGGCGGAAAAATAGAATCAGAAGGTGATGCTCAAGTGATTGCTGGTCAAAACTTCGTTCAAGAAACTGAAGTCACGCGTCATGGGTCTGGGCATAATTATTATGATACTATGGGAGAGAAGCCAGAGCTTTCTATAGCTGGGCATTTGGCAGTGGCTACTGGAGGTGATTACATAGATATAGGCTCGGTTACAAAGGCGGGTTCTGTAAAGGAGAATGTTGGTGGAAACAGATTAATTGGATCTGCGGTATTAGAGCGCGAAGTGTCCTATGGTTTCTCATCAAAAAGCTACTACAAGGCGCATGATATAACGAACATTGGTTCAAGTTATGAAGTTGTAGGTTCGATAGATTCGCATGTAGGTGGTGATGTTGCGATTTTAGGAAGCAAGGTGAATGCTGGAAGTGATATATCCTATGATGTAGGTGGGGATGTGCATGTTGCATCACTTGTGGATGTTAGGCATGAGGAGGGGGCATCTACTAGGACTAGTAGCAGATGGTATGGTGGCAAAAACACAAAATCCACATCTTTCACGAATCACAGTGAAGAGCTTGTTAGGGCTGGTATAGAGTCTGGAGGCCGGACGAAAGTTAGATCCTCTGGTGATCATGCATATATTGGGTCTGATCTTGCATCTAAGGATGGTACGAGATTAGAGGGGCATGACATTTCTTTTCTGACGCAAGATACATCGAATGCTGGGATAAAATCTACTTCCTCTCGTGGTACTTTTTGGCAAAGTTCGCACAACCAAGGCTCCAGTGGTACGAAGGTGAATGAAGGAACAGTGAGTGGGCCTTTGTCTGTTGATGCGTCTGGATCTGTTGTTGTTGAAGTTAGGGCGGAGGGGTCTAAGCTTGAGGGCAAGCTTGAGAGTATAAATGCAGAGATCACTCACAAATCCGACGAATCATCCTCATGGGATAAGAAGCAGCGGGGGCTAACGCCTGAAGGGACGATGCTGGTTTCTGCTGCTATGGGGCTGGCGACGGCTGGGACATCGCTTGGGGTGTTTGAATCTACGCTTTTGACGAATTTCACGACGGGCACTATCAACAATGGTGGGAATTTAGGCAAGGGGCTTAAAGCTGCAACAAGTGAGGATAGTCTTAAGGGGGC
>JBEAVG010000080.1:0-2514 GCA_041161045.1 Pseudomonadota bacterium | reverse complement strand
GCTCTAGATATTCTTGCATAAGTAAACTCTTGTTATACCACTAGGGGAAAATTTGCTTTAGCCTTAAACACAAAAACCTTATCAAATCATCTTTGCAAATATTTAGCACATACGACTAATTAAAGTGAAACAAATTTGTCTGGATCAATTCTATCTTTCTTATCTGTGACAACAGATAAGCTGATTTTGCCTGCCAAGATTCGTTCAGCAATTGTTTGGACATCAGAAACTGTTGTTGAATTGATTTGAGAAAGTACATTTTCTATCCCTTCATACTTGCCAAAAATAGAGTAGGTTTTACCAATCTCTTCTGACTTATAAGAGGATTTTTCTTCTGCCATTACTATGCTTGATTTAATTTGTGCCTTAGCCCGAGTTAGTTCAATTTCAGTTACACCATCTAGTATTTTTCTGCTCTCTTCTAACAACAAATCACCAACAATTCCTAGATTATCATGACTTGTACCAGCATAGAGACTGAATAATCCAGTATCTGAGTAGCTACTATTGAATGCTCCCACAGAATAAGAAAGCCCCTTTTCTTCACGTATTTTTTGGAATAATCTTGAAGACATTCCACCACCAAGTATAAGGGAAAGAATTTGCGCGTGATAAAACGCTGGCCTTTCTACGTAAGGCACTGTATCAAATGATGCTACTATTGTGCTATGCTCAAGATTTTGCTTAGTAATAATAGAATGTCCACCAACATAATGCGTAGGTAAAGCTTTGATAGAGCTGTTGTTTTTTACGTGGAAAAATTTTTCAGTCAATTTGACTATATTTTCATGATCTACATCTCCAGCTATTGAAAGGAACATATTATTGCTATGATAATGAGAATCAACATAAGATTGGAATGTTTCCGTAGTGAATTTTGCAAGCCCCTCTGGTGTTCCTAGAATTGATCTTCCCATCGGTTGAGCATCGAATGCTACTTCATATAGTTTTTCAAAAGCAAGATCATCTGGGCTATCTAGAGTTTGTGCAATTTCTTGGCATATTACAGTATATTCTTTTTTGATGTCATCTTGTGAATATAAAGAATTTTGAATAATATCAGACATTATGTCTAATGCAGTTTCGGTATTTTCGGCTAGTACCTTTGTATAATAAACTGTACGTTCTTTCGAAGTATAGGCGTTAAACTGCCCCCCTATAGAATCAAATTCTTCAGCAATTTTACGCGCAGAACGTGTTTTTGTGCCTTTAAAAGCCATATGTTCAAGGAAGTGCGATATGCCATTTTCTTCTTCTGTTTCAAACTTACTTCCCACTGCGACTATTAGGTTAATAGATACAGATTTAACATCCTGCATCTTGTAAGTTAGCACAGTCAGTCCTGATGAGAGCTTAGAGATATTTAATTTCATTTGGGTAGTAATATTTTAGATAAATGTGATGCTAATTGATCGCCTACAATTTTCATATCATAGGAGCGTGCTACTGTCAAGTATGCCTCATGACCTAAGCTCCTAGCTTCCTTGCTATTCTTGATTAATTGCTCTACCGCATCAGCAATTTGAATTGGAGAATCTATTTGCACAAGTAGAGCATCTTTGTTATGAGTTAGAATCTCTCTCGGTCCTTCAGACATAGTAGAAACAATCGGTAGGCTAAAAAGCATTGCTTCTAAGAGAACTACTCCAAAAGGTTCTTCTCTAGAAGGAAGACAAAATATGTCTGTCGCCTTGAAAAATTGCTCTGGATTATAAACCCATCCTGTGAATTCTATCTCATTCTCAAGTTTTAGGGTTTTTACAAGTGATCTCAACTCTTTTTCATCTTCTCCAGTACCTCCTATTGAGGCTTTAAGCGCAATATTTCTTTCCTTTAATATATGGATTGCTCTTATAAAAACATCTATACCTTTTTTCTGCACAAATCTTCCCATGGTTGTAATATGTGGCGTAATTTCTGAGTTATGTGCTTTTGTGATGTCGAACTTTGTCATATCTATCGAATTTGGTAATATAATCAGTTTATCTTTGCTAATACCAGCCTCAAAAGCTTTGTTGTACATATATTTTGTCAGAGTTATTATGTAATCTGATTTTTCTATCCATTTCAATTTATGACTATGAGTTATACCTACTAGGTGAGATAAACCTTTGGCATAATATGCAAATTTTGCAGCTCTACCACCATGTGCTATAATTATATCTGGCCTTGTTTTTGCTACGATTTGTTTCAGATGAAATATAGAAAACCAATCCCAATTTCCAAGGTTTAAAAGCTTGTAATCCGGTGTTATAGATTGATTGATTTTAGCACTAGAGGATGTTACATTAATCACCTTTATATTGCAAGATTTTAGCATCGAACTATAGTCCAAGAAAACTTGCTGAAGCCCCCCTTGGTCCCTACTTAGCATCAGATTTAGAACTTTCATATCATAACTCTATAATAATTAAAAAGAAGGTTATACTACATTGTACTCACATAACTTATCAACTAAAACTTGACAAAACCCTCTACTAAGTAGGATAATTATTGGTTTTAAGTTTGTGAGGA
>JBEAVG010000065.1:0-6902 GCA_041161045.1 Pseudomonadota bacterium | reverse complement strand
ATAAAAAAATTCCCCTAGCAACTGGCATCAATACTACCATTTCCTAGGGGATTTTACAACTAAAAGTATACCTAAAAACAACGTTTCTATTAGCAATTTAGACATTTTTCACGAGAGACTCATTGGATGAACTCTCATAATATAGCATAGATTTCTCCAATTATTAATAATGAACAATTTATTTTCCACCTCCGCTACACTCAAAAGAGCCGCTGCATCCCCAATCTCCTGAGCTAGTATCTCCACTACAAGTAACAGAGTATTCGCAACCACCTGATTCATTACTGTTATCGTTCATGATAACCTCCTTCGTTATTGTTATAGCGCACCCTCGATAGCTAAGTTACCCCCCCCCTGATACTTCACGTCTACAAATAAATACAACCATAGGTTATTATTTTAAAAGCGGTGATATTTTTGTCACTCATGCGAGCTTCAACTCTACCAAAGACCTTTTAGTATTGAATATATTTTTAAGATCTGAGCCTTTCCCCAAAAAGAAGTACACCGCTTTGAGATATAAGATAGGTGTGATTAATGGGTTTAGAAGAAAAGAAGTTTTTTTGTTAAAGAGATTGCGTGATTTTACCACCTGATCTTTTTTGCCAATATAAATGCTAGGAAAAGAGCTATTATACTACTTGTTCCACTATATATAAAAACATAGCTAAAGTGATTTTCTGCTAGGTGACCACATATAGACGAAGCTATAAAATTCCCTATTCCACATATGAGGGAAAATACCCCAATAGCTGTACCATAAAATTTTTGATCTATGTTTTTAAATATCAGAGAAGTGAATACTATTTGAGCGCCTACTCTTTGTATGCCCCATGTGATAAGGCCTATACTTCCTAACCACATAGGCATTGCATCTATAGAATAAAATGAGAAGTTGCATAATATTATAGCAAATACTGTTATTAACATTGCGATAAAGGACTTTTTGCCATCTACCATCAGCCCAATTATAGGAGAAACTATAAACATAACTGCATTAAAAAACCCGATTGAAGAGAGATAAAACCACTCTGGTAAACCAGATTTTTTTAGATATATCGTAATCAATCCATCATTAAATCTTCCAAGAAAAAAGAATATTGTGATTATTAGTAACGGTTTAATATGCCTTATTACATCCAAAACATCTGAAAAAATAAAATCCTTAGAAGCCTTCAGAACAAAAGTTTTTGTCTTTATATAAAATGACATAAATACTGACAATCCCGCGAAAGATAATCCTAAGATTATTAGATTATTTAGTTGACTGTTGAAATCACCGAAAAGAAAAGCCATGCCAGAAACTAAGAAAGGTCCGGCAACACATCCTAGGGTTTTTGAACAACTAAGAAGCGCGAGGCCTAGGCCTCTGTTCTTTGCGACTTGGCCAACAAAAGCATCGCGTGGAGAGGAAAAAAGTCCATTTGAGAGACGTTCAAATATTCTTGCTATAAGAAGAGTTGTAGCAGTAGGAAAAAAGAACATCAATTTGCTAAGAGAGGCTAAAAAAGTTGAAAGTACAAATATATTTTTCTTATTTTTTATTCTATCAAATACACTACCGCTAACAAGTTTGAAAACATTAGCAAGAAATTCTGTGCTACCTTCGATTAATCCAAAAACAAGAATAGAAAGCCCCATTTTCTCTGTCATGAGAAGTGGCATAATAGCCATTG
The DNA here is from genome assembly GCA_041161045.1 of Pseudomonadota bacterium. Classification (GTDB taxonomy): domain Bacteria; phylum Pseudomonadota; class Alphaproteobacteria; order Rickettsiales; family Rickettsiaceae; genus CANNRM01. The sequence continues at coordinate 5,226 of JBEAVG010000065.1, read as the reverse complement.
ATATAGTAGTGGCCAAGGCTAGAAAAAAATTAATTAGAACTACGATTAGCATACAAAATTCATTCAAAATATTCTTTGATAGACTTAAAGAGCTAGTCAAATGTATCCTAAATTTAAATACACAGACAGCAATTTTTATTGTAATTAGTCTTAAACATAAAAAACCTTATCAGATCGCCTCTGTGAGCATTTGGCACATAAGACTAATTAGAATGGTGTTATAATATCAAGTACTTCGGATCCAACTCTAGGTCTTTGAACATCACTAATAACGCCTCTGCCTCCATATGAAATCCTGGCTTCGGCTATCTGATTAGAATTAACAGAATTCTGTGATGTTATATCTCTAGGGCGTACTATACCAGCTATTCTAATCTCTCTTAATTCGCTATTAACTCTAACTTCTTGTCTGCCTTCAATTACAAGGTTGCCATTAGGCATTACTTTACGGACCATCGCTGCTATTACTGTGCTTATACTCTCATTACGAGATATGGTCCCACTACCACCTATATCACGATTACTATTTGTATCTATTAAGCTTGCTGGGTTAGAGGCTTTGCCTAACAACTTTCCAATAAGCTTTTCTTTGCCGAACAATTTGTTAATTCCCATTTTATCCGCAGAATCTCTCTGTTGACGAGTGCCATTGCTAAGCTTAGCACTATCTGTAATATCAACATTTACCGTAAGGATATCTCCAACTTTCCAAGCTCTAGTATCTCTAAAGAAGCTTATTCCACCAGGCTGCCATAAAGAATTTGTACGCCTCATATGCTTGCGATTCATTTCTGCTTTTTCGCTTGGAGAGGGTTGATTTTCGTCTACTGGCATTTCTAATTTAGCGAAATCAGGATCCTTGCCCACTCTTTTTAATCGTTCTACAGTAGATTGGCAGGCAGTAAGCGTAAAGCACATCACCAATGTAAGAAGCAATTTTATATTCATAATTAATCACCAACTTCGACTAAATTTTTACCTTTCACAACACCGTGAACAACGATCCCGGTATTTTCGTTTCTAACTTTGATATAATCGCCTATAGCTCCAGACTCTAGGGCCACTCCGCTAGTACGCAATTTAATATTATCATTGCTATATACTATAGATATAGAATCGTTTTGTCTAATAAGTGTTGGTTTTGAAAGATCACTATTTCTTATGAGAGTTCCAACAGCAATATTTCTCTTTGTTTGCATGCCTATTATATCTGACATAGATGAGACATAAGAGCTATTCGATCTTGAGATTGGTATACGTACAGAGCTTAAATCAGAAGCAGTAATTATAGTACCAACTTTTATAGCCCTAGAAGTTATGGGAAGGTCTACATAAGCAATGTACCTGCCGCCTATCTCAAGAGCAGATTCATCATCAAGCATAATCTCTATTCTAAAATTAGAATAATTAGGATTAAAATTAACCATTTGAATATTTTTTATTCTTTCAGTAGCAAGCTTGATCTCTGAAAGTTTTGACTGAGAGTTGAATTTTAGCTCAACATCAACTATATCATCACTTAATTTTTCTAAAATAAGGTCCTTAACATTAGTCTCAAAACTACTTGCATAAGAATTTCTAGCTCCAAATGAAAGCAAAAAAGAAAGAGCGATAAATATGAATAGTCTAAAAGAGATCTTCATTATGATTGATACATATTATTAGTATTCTTTAGTCGCTCATCTTCTGCCATCAGGAACTTTGTGTTCATCTCATAGACACGCTGAGCGGCAATAAGATCAGTGATTGCAGTTACGGCACTAACGTTAGACTCTTCAAGAGCTCCTTGAATAATGGTGCCTGTATTATTTAGTCCGGGAATTGATTCTTGTGCTGGGCCTGATGCTTCTGTTTCAAGAAGAATCCCTCCACCTTGCAACTGTAAAGCTTGTTCATTTGGGAATGTGTATATATTCAGCTGACCTATGGTAATAATATTTATAGGATTGGTAGGATCTGTAGCAGTAATAAGGCCGCTAGAAGATATACTTATACCAGTCATGTTGCCCGCATCTATACCATCAGGAATAGTTATGTTATCAGCCAAAGCGTATCCTTCAGGAGTCACAACTTGCCTAGTATTGTTAATCCTAAAGTTACCAGCTCTAGTATAACCAGTGTTACCACCGGGAAGAGTAATGGCGATGTATCCTGCTCCGTTTATCATAACGTCCAGAGGGTTGTTAGTAGTCTTTTGAGCACCTTGCGTCATGATTCTTGTTATACCGGTAACTCTTGCGCCAGAGCCTCTTTGTATCCCTATAGGACGCTCAAAAGTATCTGCCGATTCTTGTACACCAGCATTTTTCATTTGAGTGTATGCAAGATCAGTCACTTCTGGCATCATTTCCTTATAAGCGATAGATTTAGCGTTAGCCGCATTTTGAGAACAAGTTTGTATAACTTGCTCCGCTACTTCAAGCCCTGTTCTTGCTATTCCGAAAGTTACACTAGCCATAATTTTAGACTCCTATATTTATTTCATAACCTTTGATATTGTGCCTCTTTCTAAATTGGCAAGATCAGTAACCAATTTTCTAGATGCATCTGCAGCCCTTTGAGAGGCTATCATATTTGTCATAACCTTAGCTGTACTTACATTAGACATTCTAAGAGTACCGGTAAGAATAGTAGCTTGAGTTGGGTCAAGAATTATGTCAGCAGTAGAAGCTGCATAGAGTGTGCTACCTTCTTTAAAAAGCTTGGCTCCTTTCGGAAAACCAAAAACACCTATAATATCTATTTGATCCAAATCAGCATATATTGTACCGTCTTTCGCAATATCTAGCAAGTTATAATCTCCTTGATCTGGAACTACAATTGGTTGACCCACTTGGCTAGCAACCGGATAACCTTCAGAAGTAACTAATTGCCTTTGGTTATTTATCATGAAGTCTCCAGCAAGAGTATATCTAGGCCCCTTAGGCGTTAAGATTTTGAAGTAGCCATTCCCTATAATGGCCATATCAAGGTTTCTTCCTGTGCTCTTGAGGCCACCTTTTTCACCGCCGTGATAGTTTCCTTTTGGAACAACGAAAGCATCTGTTTTGCGCTTCGATTCTTTATGATTACGAGTTTCGTATATAATGTCATCTTGCTCATAACCAATGGTATTAGCATTGGCTGCATTGTTAGAAAGAACCTCAAGTTCAGATTGTTTAGCCATATCATTAGAAATTGCTATATATGAAGCATTGCTCGCCTTAGCTGAAAATTGAATGCCGCACAAAAGTAATAACGCGAAATATCTTCCGAAATACACGATTAGACCTATCTTAAGTAAGAAACAGTAACATGATAAAACAAAATGTAGGATATGAAAACTAATTTTTAATCTTTACTAGTAAAATTTTGATATTTATACTGTGCTACAATCGAGCACACAAGATTCTATTTAGATTGCAAAATATTATAATCTTTGATAATAATACTTGTTGTGTTTATTATTGTGCTATATCCAGCTTAAGTATAAGGAGAATTTGAAAATCATGTCTAGACAAAATGGTAACTTTGATAATGACTTAGAGCTTGAGCTTTCTCCTACAGCGATTACTTCAGATGTAGTCAACGACTATAAAGCAGTTAAAAAAAATAAATTACCAATAATTATAGGTGCTGTTGTAATGCTTCTGCTAATAAGCTACGGGCTCACTATGCTAGTAAGTAATTCTTCACCGCCTCGTAAAGCTGTTGAATTAACAGATACAGATGTAAGATACGAGCACCATGGGCTTATGTTTGATTTCCCAGAAATTGTGACAAATTTAGCGCCTTCTGGCGATAAAGACGCAATGATAAAACTGGTTATGGTGTTGGAAGTAAGTGACACAAAAAATCTTGATGTAATAGATCAGAAATTAGCAACCATAAAAGATGCTATTATAGTATTCCTAAGGGAAGTAAGGATGACTGACCTTACTAGTTCTGGAGGTAGTTTAATGTTGAAAACTGAGCTTATCCGAAGAATAAATAAGGTATTATATCCCGTAGAACTCAAAGATATATTGTTTAAAGAGATATTCATTAATTAAGGCATATTTATGACTAAGAACAAGGTTGAGCCACAAATCAAGAATGCCGCTTCATCAAAAGACCCCGTGGGTATAAAAGCTGTTCTGGATAGAGCTATGCAAGCATATGAAAAGCTCCCTATGCTTGAAATAGTTTTTGAAAGATTGATAAGATCCCTCACTACATCTCTAAGAAATTTAACTTCAGAAAATGTAGAGATTCACGTAACTGATCTTCAATCTCTGAGGTTTGGTATGTACCTTAGCAATCTGAAGCCGCCTACATCTATAGCAGTATTTAAAGCCATAGAGTGGGACAATTTAGGGCTTATAGTTCTTGATAACAATATAGTGCTTTCATTTGTTGATGTTCTTCTAGGTGGAAAGAATACGATCTCACAAAGAGGCGCTGCAAAAAGACCTCTAACATATATAGAACAAACTCTTGCAAAACAGCTTGTTGAAATAGTTTTGGGAGAGATGGGAAATGCTTTTGATGCAATATCTCCTTCTAACTTTATCTTCGAAAGATTGGAAAGTAACCCTAATTTTGCAACTATATGCCGTAATGGCGATGCTATAATACTACTTAAGCTCATGATACAACTTGATGAACGTTCAGGAAACATAGATATTTTAATTCCTTATAACACTATCGAGCCCATTAAAGAGCAGCTACAAAAGGTTTTTATTGGTGATAAGTTTGGCGTAGATAGCGTTTGGGAAGAGAGGCTTAATGATAGAGTGCATGATATAGATGTGGAATTAGAAGCCGTAATAACTAACCGTCCATCAAAAATATTGGATGTAGCTAAATTGAAGCCGGGTGATACTATAATCATGAATCATAAATATGAAGATGATGTGCTTGTTCGCTGTGGCACTATTGAGGTCTTTAAAGGGCAAATAGGAAAAGTAGAAGATAAAGTCGCTATTAATATTACTAACACTCTTACAAAGGAAGAATAATGCTAGCTCTTGACGTATTACTATTATTATTAATTGTTGTATGCATAGTATATTGTTGGATTTTAAATCAGCGTATACGTGATTTACATAATAGCAGAGTAGAATTTGCACGTATGATAAAAGAGTTTGATGCTGCAGTTGTTAAGGCAGAGAAATGCATATCAGAACTTGCAACTATGAGCTCTGCTACAACTATGGAAATTAGAGCAGCAACCGATAATGCTCAAGAATTAGTGCATGAATTACA
>JBEAVG010000054.1:0-7362 GCA_041161045.1 Pseudomonadota bacterium | reverse complement strand
ATCTTTGGGAAAATTACGATAAATTTCTAAAGATTGTAAACATAATGCTTTTTAATAGGGAAGGTTATGAGAATTTAATCGATAATTCTATATCTGGAAGGCTTCTCAAGCCTGGTACTTGTAGTGTGGAAGGTTTTCGTGTATCATTCGTTTCTGAAAAATTATCTTCTCTCTCCTCAACAGAGATTAGAAAACGTGAAAATTAGGGTGTAAATGACTTCAGAAGAATTAAAGGATTTGGTTATCAAGCTGCTTGAAGATAAAAAAGCAGAGAATATTAATGTTGTTGATTTGAAATATACAACAAGTCTTGCAAGATTTATGGTTTTTGCAAATGGAAGATCGTCAAGGAATATTTCGGCTATGGCTGATTATGTAGCGGATGAATTAAAACAAGCTGGTCACTCTCATACCTCAACTGAGGGTCTGGGCCAAACAGAGTGGGTGCTTATTGATGCTGGTGATGTGATAGTAAATATTTTCCAAGAAGAAGCAAGAGAGCGCTACAAGCTTGATGAGTTTTGGAGCGGAAAATAGTGAGATGAAATTTCTAATATTGATTGTCTTTATGTTTTTATCGCCGCAAATCTTTGCTAAAGAATGTGTTGTTCTAATGCATGGTTACAAAAGAACTGGGCAGTGTTTAGATATCTTAGAAAAAGCTTTAATATCTGAAGGATATTTAGTGCAAAATATTACTTATCCAACAACTCAATATTCAATTGAACAGATTGCAAAAGATTATGTTGCTCCTCAGATCAGATCAATAGATTGCGATAAAGTGCATTTCGTTGGTCATTCAATGGGCGGAATAGTAATAAGAAAATATCTTTCTTATTACACTCCAGCAAATCTAGGCAATGTGGTGCTTATTACTACTCCAAATAAAGGTAGTGAAGCGGTGTCTAGGCTTAAAAATTGGCCTTTTTTTGAATCGATTTTAGGTCCTGCTGCTATGGATTTAGAGGTTGGTTCTAATTTACTACAAAGCCTTCCAGATCCAAATTACAATGTTGGAATAATAAGAGCCACAAAGCCAAAAATATCGTTTATTTCTTTGTTTTTAGATGGAGATAATCATGATGGTGTTATTTCTTATGATGCCATGTTGCTTGATAAAGAAAATGATATGGTTGATATATACACAACTCACAACCGAATTTTGTTAGAGCCAGATCTTGAAAAGTATGTGAGTCTGTTCCTTAAGTTTGGTTCTTTTGCGTCTCCAGGGAAAAGTGCCGATTAGTCTTATGTGCTAAATATTTGTAAAGATGATTTGACGAGGTTTTTATGTTTAATACTAAAGCGAATTTCTAACTTCAAAACTAGGAAAAAAAATTTGCTGTCTCTTGTCAAAAATAGACGAGTAGTAGGAGATGAGCAGTCCGAGCACCGCAGCATATAAGTGATATTTGAGGAGCGCGGGACGTGAAATCGACGCCCTAATCGGCATTTTTCACATGAGACGGGTGCGAACTAAGATTTTGTTAGTTCATCATATTGCTTAAATCTTGTAAGGATGGCTTCAAGATTATCTAACCTAAGCATACAAGGTCCATCGCTTGGGGCATGATCTGGGTCTTGATGCACTTCTGCAAAAATTCCAGCAACACCAACTGCAAGAGCCGCACGCCCAAGAACTTCTACAAAACGTCTTTCCCCGCCACTTGAACCACCAAAACCACCTGGTTGTTGTACTGAATGTGTTGCGTCAAAAAACACCGGAGCTCCAGTTTCGGCCATAATCACAAGACCACGCATGTCAGAGATGAGAGTGTTGTAACCAAAAGAAGTGCCACGGTCAGTTAAAATTATGCCATTGGCATTGAATGTGCGAAGTTTTTCATGAACATTTTTCATATCCCATGGAGCCAAAAATTGCCCCTTTTTGACTTTTACTACTTTGCCGGTATCAGCGGCAGCCTTAAGAAGATCAGTTTGGCGACACAGAAAAGCTGGGATTTGTAAAACATCGACTACTTTTGCAACTATAGAGCATTGTTCTGCTGTGTGCACATCTGTTAGAAGAGGAATTCCGAACTCTTCTTTCACTTTAGCCAAAATCTCAAGTCCCTTCTCTATACCGGCGCCTCTTTCAGCTGTTGCGGATGTTCTATTTGCCTTGTCATAGGAAGACTTGTAGATAAAAGGTATGTTAAGTTTGGTAGTAATTTTCTGGATATTTTCTGCAATATATAAAGCATGGTCTAGAGTCTCGATCTGACAAGGGCCGGCAACAAGTGTAAATGGCAGATTATTTCCTATGGAGATATTGCCTACTTTTACGATGGAAACTGGACTCATAATTTTTACTCCGCTATAGGTGCACTTGTCGCTTCAGTTACATCTGAAGGATTTGTATGGTTACTTTTTCCTTCTATTTTTTCCTGGATTTGGACATCTTTCACTCTGGAATGTTTCCCACTTTTATTGGATAGATTTGCTAAAATTAAAGAGTTAATGATAAATGCAGTAGCTAAAACCACTGTAGTTTTGGTCATGAAGTTAGCAGCAGTACGAGCTGTAACTACTCCCATGTTATTTCCGCCACCGCTACTTCCGAGACCTGCAAGCCCGTCACCAGAGTTTTTTTGCATCAGAATAACTGCTATAAGTAGAAGTGCTATTACAGCATGCACAACAAGTAAGATATCTAACATAATTAATCTCTAATCAAATGAGTTTTAGAAGTTTCTTTAAATGCTCTAGATCAGTAGATGCTTTTCCAACTAAAACCCCATCTATGAAGGGTATTGAAGCGATCTCTGATATATTATTAGCATTCACTGAACCACCATACACCAAAACTATCTCTTTAGCAATATTTAAGCTTGAACCTATTATCCTCATTACCTCTAAAATCTCTTCATTAGAAGGAAGGACTCCAGTGCCTACAGCCCATACAGGCTCGTAAGCAACTATAAGTCTGTCTATTGCAAGATCATTAAGCGCATGCAGTTGTTCAGAAATTACTGATTTATATTTTTTACTTCTACGTTCTTCAAAAGTTTCTCCAACACATACTATGGGTATAATCCCAGCTTTTGCGCACATTGCCACTTTGTTTTTAACAGAACTATTGCTATCTAATTCTGAACTTCTACGCTCTGAATGCCCTATGAGGGAGTAACCTATCCCTGAGGATTTCAAAAGTTCAGCTGGGGTTTCACCAGTAAAAGCTCCAAAACTATCTGCTACGGAACTAACATCTTGCGCTGCTAGAGCAATTTTAGGGAAATTTGCTTTGATGAGACCTAAATGCATCATAGCTGGAGCTATTATTATTTCCGTGCTATCATTAAATTCTTTGGCTATATCTAAGGCTTCCTTGCTTGATAGATAAGTTTTCCAGTTGGCTATTAGAAGTTTTTTCATGTTAAATTTTGCTTGATAATTTTTTATTTGAAGAATAGATTTAGACAGTTTTTATCAATCATATAATATCTATTTTATTCAAATGCTACAACAAATTAGAAAAACCTTCGCTGACTCAATAATATTAAGAATCTTTCTTGGTGCTATCATAGTATCTTTTATAGTATGGGGGGTCAATGATATGCTGAAGGCTCCTTCTTACGGAGATATGGCTACTTTTGATGATCTATCGCCCATTACTTATCAAGACTTTGCTAAGGAAAGGGCTTTGACGCTAAAACGAATTCAGCAAGATTCCGACACTCCTTTAAATGAGGATCAAATAGATAATGCTGCTATTAACAACTCAATAATGCAAAATCTTATTACAAATAAGTTAATAGCTTATTTGGCAGGTATGTATGATATGCATTTTAGTGATAATGTTGCTGTGAATTTCATAAAAACTCTAGATGTATTTATGGGTGACAATAATGAATTTAATCCTGAGAAATTTAAACAAATAATAAAATCAGAAGGATATACGGAATCTGAATATTCAGATGAAATAAAATCCATGATCACAAGAGGTACAATAATGAGCAGCTTGGTTGGTAACGTATATCTTCCTAATGCTAGAATTAATAACATCATTTCTCATATGTCAGAGGTAAGAACTTTAGATATGGCTTCTATCTCTATACCTAAAGCCTCTGTGAATGTAACTGCTACAGATCAGGAATTAGAAAGTTTCTATAAAGAAAATAAGGATATGTTTAAAACTGAAGAGCTTCGTGACATATGCTATGCAACTATAACAAAAACAAATACCTCTTCTGGAGCGATAGTTTCAGAAGAAGAAATAAATAATTTTTATAATGAAAATAAATCTGATTTTAAGAATCAATCTCTTAATAATGTAAAATCCCAGATAAGAGACGCTTTAATGAAACAAAAAGCTGATGCTGGTCTTTTAACTTTATCAAAAATTCTTGTAGATGATGTTGCTGGTGGAGCTAACCTTAACGAGATCGTAGATAAATATAGTTTAAAAAAGAAATGTGAGAAAAATATTACTCCTAACAATATAGAGACAAGGGCTGAGGGGTTGTTTGTGAATTTCACAGAACAAATATCTGAAATGGCAGAGAAGGACCTGTCTTATCCATTAGAGCTTCCTGATCAGAGTGGTTTTGTAATGCTAGAGATAACTAAATTATCACCTGAGCGTATAAAGGAGTTTAACGAAGTTAAGAATGAAGTTGCTACGAAATATTCTTCTTTTGTTACGAAACAAAAGCTTTTAGAAAAATTACAAAATATAGCATCTGCGAATGATACAGAAAATTTTGTAAAAAATGCTTCTGCCATTGGCATGAACGTTGAGACGAAAACATATATAAGAGCAGAGCTTTATGACAATATATCTCTTCCTTACGAGATGTTATCTGCAATTTTTGCTAGCAATGGTAGTATTGTTACTGGACCTTTCGTGTCTGATGACAAAGTATATGTTTTTTCTCTGAAAAAAGTTGGCTATGACGAAAAAACTAAAAAACGCCTTACAAAAGATGCTAGGGGAAATATTATGTCAAAGTTGCAAGAGTCAGTATTTGAAGAAATTACTTCATATGCTCAAAAAGCAAGTAATATGAAGTTAAAAACCAATCCAAAAGAGTTCGGTAAACAAAAGGAAGAATAACTATGAAAAAAATTACACTACTGCCGCTGTTATATTTATTTTACACTTCTAATGCAAGCGCAATTATGAGCGATCTTATGTATATTAGGGGTGATATCACATCCAGTAAATTTAATAATATATCTCTAGGAGACGAAAAATATAAACATAACTATAATTTTGGTGGAGTAGTAGGTTTAGGATATTACTGGGATGATAAAACAAGACTTGAGCTTGTATATAACAACATGCTAGCGGATAGATTTAAATATTCAACTCGTAAAGATAACTTATATGTACGCATGACAGCTAATATTCATGCTGGGTTTATTAGAGGAATTAGAGATGTGTTAGAAGTCGGAAACACTAGGTTCTTTGTTGGAGCGGGTGCTGGTATGGCAAATGTAAACCACAAAGTAAAGGGCTTTTTGGATATAGAAGATGACCAAGTCGGGGCGCCACCAGTAATACAATCTGTCAATGCATCAGTCAGATCTCCACGCAAAAACAACTTTGCATATAACCTTATGTTTGGCGCATCAATAAAAGTAACAGAAAACCTGCATATAGATACTTCCTATACATTTATGGATTACGGCAGAACTGCTTCTTTAAGGCATTCTTCCGTACTAGTAGGTGGTGCTGCAACTTTGCGTTCTCATAATATTACTTTGGGATTTAGATTTGACTTGATCTAATGCTAAATCGCAAGCTAATTAACTTTTGGTAATATATGAAAAAAATCTTGCAGTTCTTATTTCTAGTAGTAATTGGGTTTATAATTACATTTACTATTTTGGCTTATCATTATTTTCCGAAGGGTGTAATTGTCTTGCAACCAATTGGTGGAATGGGTAACCAAATGTTCCAATATGCTGCGGCCTATTCTTTATCTAAGTCTACTGTAGGTAAGCTGCGTGTTCTAATAAATGAAACTTCGGATTTAAAAGGAAACAACAATCCGCTTGAAAGAAATCATGCATTATCACAATTTCAGATTCCTCAGGAGCAAATATCATATGATACTCCGGTCTTGAGATTTATTATTAAGGTGCTAACGCGTATAAAGCCTATATCTTCTATTCTTGGTATCACTGATATTGATGAGTCAAACTTTATGGAATATCAAGGAAAGCATGATAGTAATAGATTTGTAATGAGAAGTTATTTTGAGTCTGAAGAGTTTTTTGTTGAGTATAGGGATGAAATAAGAAAAATTTTTAATATAGACTCTACAAAATATGCATCTTCTTTAGGGCTAAACAAGCAAGATATTGAATCTAGAGTTAATGTTTTGAAGTTATCTGAGAGTGTTTGTGTACATGTTCGTCTTGGGGATTTTGCCGGACTTCTTTCTATACCGATAGATTACCAGGTGAAGGCTATGGATCTTGCTAAGAAAATTATTCCTGGTGTAAAATTTTATGTTTTTTCAGATGATATAAAACTTGCACAAAGAGAGCTGGGCAATAATGCTGATATAGAATTCTTTAACCGCCCTGATTCTTCTCCAATGGAGGATTTCTATTTAATGAGCAAATGTTCTAATAACATCAATTCTAATAGCACCTATAGTTGGTGGACTTCATATCTTAATCTTAAAGACGACAGGCTTATAATTGCACCATATCCTCGGTTTAGTGATGAATCTCTTGTGAAGAGTTTAGATACACAGTTTGTTGACATAGTTCTTAACAGGGTTAATGGTAACAAAAAGTTAAATGTATGGCGTAAGGTGATTAATGGTGAAAAAAACTTCCCTAAGAATTGGGTGCTTATACATCACTTAGAGAGTCCTATTAAAATCTCTACTGGGGATCTCAAAATATTAGATTTATGTGCTGATGGGAGTTTTAGAAATGGTTTGTGCTTTAAATAATTCAATTGCGATAAAAATATGACTAAGTCTGAGCAAATATCTTCACTAGAGGCCCTTAAGTGGTATGCTGCCCTTGGTTTAGATTATGTTGCTTCTGAAGATAAGGATAGATGGTTAAAAAAGCAGGATGAATCTGTTGTGAGAAAAAACTCTCCTATTGCTTCAAAGGAACCTTCTTCTCGTATTTTAGCAGACAATGCAAAAAATATAGAAGAGTTACAAAAAGCCTTGGTTTCTTTTGATGGATGTGCTCTCAAAAAATCCGCTCAAAATACAGTATTTTCTGATGGGATAGTTAATTCAAAAATTATGCTCATAGGCGAAGCTCCTGGTGCAAGTGAAGATGAGCATGGCATACCTTTTTGTGGTGAAAGTGGAAAGCTTCTTGATAATATGATCGCCTCTATAGGTCTTTCAAGAAGGGAAAATGTTTATATAACAAATACAA
>JBEAVG010000050.1:0-9146 GCA_041161045.1 Pseudomonadota bacterium | reverse complement strand
GGCATTGTTGCGTGGATAGAAAGATGTTGTTGCGAATCATGAAACATTGTATAAAGGGCAAAAAATTCAACCACGAATAGTTATGCCAAAGATACAAAAGATTCGCAACTGGAAGCAATATAACAAATCTTTAAGAGAAAGGGGAGCAATAATTTTTACTTTTGACAAAAATTATTTGTCAGAATTTTATTATTCTGGAGATCAGAAGCGTGGAGGTAAGAGGGTATACAGCGCTAAGATGTATGAGTATCTGCTTTCGATAAAACTACTTTTTAGATTGCCGTGGAGAGCTGTTATGGGTTTTGCTGAGGGGATTTTGAGAAGGGTTTGTATTGATGGGGAGACTGCTGCTACTCCTGATTATGCTCATGCAAGCCGAGAATGTAGTAGGCTAAATTTGAAAGTAAAGCCTATAGCATTAGGTGATATAAAAGAAGGTATGGAGATAGCTTTCGATAGCACTGGAGTAAACGTATATAGTGGTTCTGGTTGGCACCAAAGGAAGTATGGAAAGAATGCTGTTTGTAAGAAGGCGGAACAATGGAAGAAGATTCATGTTGCGATGGATATAAATACGATGCAAATAGTTGCAGTATCTTACACGGATAGTAATGTGAACGACTGCGAGACTGTAGAAGAGCTTTGGGGTATGATAGAAGGTAAGATAAAGAGCGTTAGAGGAGATGGTGCTTATGATACTGAGGAGTTCCGGCGAATAATTTATGAAGATGGAGCGAGTGCTCTTATTCCTCCTGCTCGTACATCGAAGGCTCAGGATGAATTAAAGCATAAGCCGAAAGTCATGAAGAGACATTTGAATGAGAGGGATGCTATGATTAAAGATATAAGACGGTATGAAGATTTTGATGAAGGGTTAAAGGCTTGGAAAGAAAGTAGTGGGTACCATAAGAGGTCAAAGATTGAGACTTGTATGTTCAGGATAAAGAGAATTTTTGGTTTTAATCTGCATCAAAAAACTACTAGGGGAAGAGTAAATGAGGTTATAACAAAAATGAACTTATTAAATATTTTTGCTTCACTTGGAATGCCAAGATATACTGAATAAAAATTAATTTTAAATAATAAAATAATAGCCCAATTTCTACACAACTTATCCACGCAACAATGCCTCCCCGCGATGACGGGATAAGGAATGACAAAAAGGGGTGCAGCAATCGAGTTCCTTATGCGTCTTTCTAGCAACTTTATTTTATTAGAATATATTGAAAGTTGTATTTTTTTAAGACATTTTCTACCAAAGATGCCAAAATATTATAAATCATAAATTAAGGTATATTATGGGGTTGTTTGATAAAGATATATTGGATAGATTAGAAACCAAATTTTCACGGACAGTTAACAGCGCAGGAGGTAAAGCTTCTAATTTTTTGTACTCTACATTCGTAGCTCCTGTTGAGGACAAAATAAAACAGATGGAGCAAAAAATCCATAAACTATTAGGTATAAAGCCTCTAAAGGCTAAACCTGAGGAAGTCCGCGCTACACTAGCTGATCTACACCGTTCTATGTTTTATATGAACACAGCCTATCAACCTTCTAAATCTAAAGATGAAGTTTCTAATGATAAGTTTAGTGATTTGCGTAAGAAATTTGATACTGCAGCAAAGCACTTAGAAACCAATGACACTAAATCTCAAAACTCATTTGGAGAATATTGCGTAGCAGCTTGGCAATTTGAGGTAGATAGGCATAGTCGCAATGCCGAACATGCTGAAAAGATGGCTGCCGCAAATCCACAATATGCTAAAGAATGGCGTCAGTATGCAGAGTTTTCTAAGGCAAATGCAGAAGCTGCTGGAAAACATCTGCAGGCTAATAAGAAGATGTTAGATAGGGCAAACCCTCTCCTAAACGAAGCATCTGCGAAGGTAAATCCAATTCAAAGCAGTGATACTTATGAAACTATCACTCAAACCCCTGAGGCTAAAAACAAATTAGAAGACGAAAACCCAATATATGAGAAGATACCTTTATCCTCAAGGCAAAGCAGTGCGTATAAGGAAAAAAGCCATTATGCTGAACTTTCTTACCCCAAACAAGAACAACACGAACAGACGAGACAGAAAAATGATGGGACGACAGTATATGCTGAACTTGATCTTGCCCCAAACCCAAACGCAATATATTCTACGGTTAATATATCCAAACAAAATAATGGTACCGCGCAGACATCTGAATCAAGACCAAGCAGTGTGATATTTAACGTACCACCGCCTCCTGCCGATCCCCATCCCGATGATCTTCCACCACCATTACCACCAAGAAACCCCCAAGCGAAAGACAAGAGTGTGCTCACTACTGTTGCTGAGAAGAAAAAACTGTTTGAGCAGCCCACCCCTGCTGAACCAAAAGCTCAGGCACCAAAACCCCAAGTAGACATTGGTGCAAAAGTAAGCGTTGCTGATACAGCAAAATTATTACAGGAAAAACTTTCCAAGGGGAACAACGCGACTGCAACTCCAGAAAGCGAAACACAAACCAAAGCTACTCTTCCTACTAAGAAACAAAACTCAGCTAAAGCCAAACGCGGAATATCATAAACAAGTTACATATAATACGCCTTGTTATTTTTATATATTCACTGAAATAGCCTTATAAGTTTGTAAGGCTATTTTTAATTTTACCTTTTTAAATATAGATTTTGAGCCATTACTAATATAAATTAACTTTTGGTTATTTTTTAATAAAAAAAACAATTCAGGGTTGTATTAACTTGAAAATTATGTTACATATTAATTCATATACATTAAAATAAATCAAGGGGGTCTATTATGGGCGGTTGTGTAAGCAAAAAATCTCACTCTGAAGAAAGATATAAAACCACTGAAAATATAGTCCCAAATAGAAAGGCTTCTGAAGAAGAAATAAAAAAAGGCCTGATTGCATGCTTTAAATGGAATCAGTTAGAAGAACCCGAAAGCGAGAGACTAGAACTGCAAGAAGCAATCTCTCATTTTAGGCAGGCTATAGATCTAGACCCCACATATGACAGAGCTTTTGCACGATTAGGAAATATTCTAATTGATGATAAAAAAATTGCTGAAGCAATTGCTATGTTAAAGAAATCTCTCAGCTTAAACCCTCAAAATCTTCGAGCCAAATTTTCATTACTGTTCTGCGATGAAAAAAATCTTATAGAAATAGAACCAACTATTCAAGAAACAGAAGCATTCTTACTTAATGATGCAAGAAGTTCAGACGACTGGGCTGCTAAAGCTACTGCACTTGAATTTCTTTCACGTAAAGAAGAAGCACTAGCGGCTTATAAAGAGGCCCGCAGGCTTGACCCCTCCACTACCAACCCCAATATTTTATGGAATATAGTGCAGCTTAGCCCCGTAACAGAAGAAGAAATACCCACTACGCTAAAATATTCAGATTTTTTAGCAGAACTTGTGCCCGAAGCACCTTTTTCTATACTTTCCACTAAATCTAGTATTTTGGGTAATGCATATTACCTCACACATGAAAAAACTTATCTTAACCAATCAATTGATCTAATATCATATATCTTGCAACATAAACCACATTGGATAGATGATTACTGTACTAGAGGAAAGCTTTATATAGATCGCAATCAGCCCGGCGATGCTAAATTAGCAGCTGCAGATTTTAAAACTGCACAGGAACTCTCTCAAGACCCCTCATTATTGGAACGACTCAATGAAGAAGGTAAAAATTTTGTAAAATCTGTTTTAGATCAATATAGGGCAGCTTTACTTCCAAAAATCTGTGCTGTTGCAAGTGAAGAACTTAATATTGTTGATATAAAATCTGTTAAAACATCTGATGTTGAAAAGGCCAAAACGCTAAATAAAAAAATTATTGAAGCGCAAGCAGAACAAACCAAACTTCTTGCTGAAAGCACAGGAACCCTTAATTCTGAATTTACCCCCGAGCCTATTTATATGAGCTCATTAGATTTAAGAATGCAGAAAATAATGAGAGAGTTCGCAAATCTACAGCAGCAAGTAAATGATTTAGAAAAGTCTAAAGCTTCAAAATCGGAAGTTTCTTATGCAATAAAAATAAACTTAAGAAAAGAAGAAGATGAGGCAAATATTGCCAAAATAAAGGCGAATAAAGTCCTTGAGGATTATCATCACGCTTTCACAAAAACACTTTATGCCGCACATAACGTTGCATTAAGCATTGCAGGTGGCGGAGTGGTGGATGATTCCAATACTATTTCGAAGGCTGCAAACATAATATCTCTTATCCCTCTTCCTGGCTCTTCTGCTGTTGGTTCTTTAATATCTGCTGCATCAGCTAGCTATACTACTGCAGTGAAGTGCAGAGAAGCTTCAAAACTTACTAAAGTTCCTAGCACAACAGAATTTGAGGATATTGTGCTTCATATTAGTATAAAAGTTACATTAGACAGATCTAATGTCTATGCCATGAATCACCCTCCTGAAAAGGTGAAATCATGGTTTAGTGACATTGCTGCTTTCTGTGAAAAAGTAAAATGCAAGATAGATGATACTCTTTATTCAAAAGGCTTTGATAGCAATGCTGCAAAATTGGGTAATCTTCATGCACGCAAGATTATGGATGCTGTATATAAAGAAGAAATAGACCTTTCTGCAACAACAATTCTTGAAGACGCATATAATCTGATCATTGGTGATATAGGATTAGAATATTCTTAAACACTATGACAAAAAGGGTGCGACTTGCTGCTAGTAGATGCAAAGATTAGAATTTTTTAAAATTCTTGTTGATCTAATTCATTATATTAGTTCATAATCAATGTCTAAATATTTGTAAGAGCTATATGTACAATATAACCTGGACATTGGTTGTAATATTTTATGCCTTCCAAATGAGCATGCGCATAATACCAATGCAATTGCTTGATTATGCCGTCCGCGAATTGCATTTTTCAACTGCAGACATAGGCATTCTCACAAGCATTTATTACTTCGGATATGCTTTGGCTCATATCCCTATTGGCATATTACTAGATAGATTCAATCCTAAATATACGCTAATCTCCTCGATATTAATTTGTTTAATCGGCCTATATGCACTTGAGCTAACAAATTCTACATTCACTATATTTCTAGGAAGGTTTTTGGTTGGTTTCGGATCGGCCGGTGGAATATTGGGAGCGGTAAAGGTAATTTATGATTTTTATCCTAGGAATTATAGCATAATGCTTGGGATTACTATTCTTATAGGGGTTGTGGGCTCGTATTACTCCGAACTACCTATGGAAAATATGCTTGTAGGCCTAAGTTACGAACAAGGAATACAAGGGTTAATATTGTTTGGTATGCTTTTATCTGCAAGTATTCTTGCATTTTATACAAATAAAAAAACCCCACCTCAATTGCTAGAAATGCCTATAACAAACACATTAATATCTATCATCTCTAATAAAAAATTGATTTTAGTAAGCATATATTCTGGTCTTATGATAGGTCCTTTAGAAGGTTTTGCTAGCATATGGGGTAGAAATTTTTTAGTACAAATTTATGGAATGAGCGCTCTTGATGCCACCCAAAATATAAGCCTAATACTTATAGGCCTAGGAATAGGTTGTGTAATATATGGTTACTTATATCCCAAAGTTCAAAATGTACCTAAATCCATCGCATATGTCGGGATATTAATGTTATTATCCATGATAATGCTAATAAATTATCCAATAGAATATAGCTCTCTGACTTATATAATATGTTTTGTAATAGGAATTTGCTGCGCCTATCAAATATTCTCTTTTGCAATGATAAGTAAATTTATTCCAACAAAAACTATCGCCCTTTCAACAGCAATATTAAATATGATAATTATGAGCTTTGGATTCGTATATCACAACCTTATAGGCTTCATACTAAGTACTTTTTTTATTTCAGACTCATTCTCTAGCTCAATATATTCACATGATGCTTATAAAGCGGCTTTCGCACCAGTTTTAATAGGAATAGCTATAGGAACTTTCGGATTTTCAAGGTTAAAAATAAAATAATCTCACGTGGAATATGAAGACATTGCTCGTCGTCATTGCGAACAGAGTGAAGCAATCCAGAAAAATAATACTGGATCGCCACGCTATGCTCGCGATGACGGGATAAGGAATGCCACGCGGGAATGACAAAAGGGAATAGAGCAAATTAATTATACCAACAGGCTTTTTTTAAACTCACATCACTTCCTAGCAGAGTGAAATTCTTAGCAGAACTTTGAAGAATATTCTCTTCACGAATCAAAGCAATACCAAAATCATTATAGCCAGAGCAAAATATTCCTACTTTATCTTCGCCTAGTAATATCTCTGAACCATGCTCTACAGAATCAAGCCCAGTTCCTTTTAGCTTATAAATCTTTTTTCTAACTACTCCTTGAGATTTTGTCCTCGAAACAACTTCTTGCCCGACGTAACACCCTTTGGTATAACTAATTGCATGAAGCTCTTCTGCGCCATATTCTTGAGGCATAGCTTTGTCATATAGCAAATCCACCCCTCCATCTGGAATAGTGTGTTTATATTTATCTGATAGATATAAACCTGTTTCTTTTGAAGAACCAGCAGGAACAAAGTTACGATACATCAATTCTACATATCTAGGATCTTTATAGGATAATTCACCTATATTATCTCCATAAGACACCTCAAGATCAGGAATATCTTCTATCTTGACATCAAGATTAATCTTATACATATTCAATCTTTTAAGCATTATATCCTTAGTTCCACTGAAGATATCTAATAAAAACCCTACAGAATCCCTAAATATAAATACATCAAATAAGAACCTACCTTGCGGTGACAAAATCATTGCATATATTGGTTCTTTTTTGGATATATCGTTCGTAATTATATTTTGCAAAAACTTCTCAGAATCTTGTCCTGATATTTTGATTACAGACCGATTTTTAATAATGGAATTCATTTTTTATAATCCGATTTAGAAGGAATGAAGTTTTTTTTCTATATTCACAAGCTTAATGTGGCAATTAACAGAACATTGACTGTCTTTTGTTTTTCCCTTAGCTTTCGAACCCTCTTTCGGAGTTATAGCAATTTTTTTCAAAAAATCCTGCGTGTCTTTATGAAGATATTCTACATGAACTTTGGCAATTCCATGATGCTTAAAACCTAATATAGTTGCTGCCTTTTCTGAAACATCTATTATACGCTTTTTAGAAAAAGGCCCACGATCATTCACCATAAGAATCAAAGACTTGTTATTCTTCAAATTCGTAACCTTAACAAGACTTGGCATAGGCAGGGTCGTATGAGCTGCTGTTAGCATTTCTTTATTATATTTATCACCATTGGCAGTTTTTTTTCCATGGAAACCATCCTTTTTCCCATACCAAGAAGCATATCCTATCTCTTTATAATTAATCTCTTTTCTTGGTATATAAATTTCACCCTTTTGAACATAAGGAGATCCAACTTTATAATGCCCTTTGTAATGAAGATTCCCCCTATCCTCTCTGGAAAGACGAGAATATTGGCTTATAGAACAACCAGTCAGGAAAATTATAGAAAACATTACAAGAAATAATCTATACACAATAAATCTCTAATTTTAGTAGGAATAATAGTATATTAATATAATCAAGGCAATTTTAATTAATAAATATAGCGACAATCTTCCAGCATATTGGATCTTTATTTCACGCCAGAATCATAAACATCTAGAAGTTTCTTGTTTTTCATTGTTTTCAGATTTACAATTCATTACTGTAAACGATATTCCCGGAAAATAGATACAATGAAATTCTTAAGTGTTTGTCAGAATATAGGCTCTAGAACATTATCTTTTGCTGAAAGTGTTGGTGGTTTTGCCTTGTTCGTTGGAAGAGCTTTAGTTGGCATACTTTTACCACCATATGACCTAAAAAGAGTTTGGCAACAAATTATAAGCATAGGCTTTTATTCCTTACCCGTAGTTGGAATGACTGCTATATTCTCAGGAGCAGTTCTGGCTCTACAAAGCTACACTGGCTTTTCAAGATTTTCAGCAGAAAGCAGCATAGCAACAGTTGTAGTACTATCAGTAACAAGAGAACTTGGCCCCGTGCTTGCTGGCCTTATGGTCGCAGGACGTGTTGGTGCAGCTATTGCAGCCGAAATAGGTACAATGAGAGTTACAGAGCAAATAGACGCACTATTCACACTCTCTACAGACCCTATCAAATACTTAGTATCACCCAGAGTTCTGGCTGCCGCAATTACTCTTCCATGCCTAGTGCTTATAGGTGACGTTATAGGGGTTATGGGAGGATATATGGTAAGCATACATAAGCTGGATTTTAACAGCGCAAACTATATTATAAATACCTTCAAATATTTAGAAAAAATTGACGTAGTTTCTGGGCTTGTTAAAGCATTCGTTTTTGGCATTATAATCTCAACAGTAAGCTGCTATAGCGGTTATAACTCAGGAAAAGGTGCTAAAGGAGTTGGTTCTGCAACCACTATGGCTGTAGTAAATTCCTCTATCCTTATATTGCTAAGCAATTACGTAATAACAGAATTATTCTTTAATAGATAAATTATGAAAGTAAAAATTAAAGTATCAGAATTGTTCAAAAGCTTTGGTAGTAACAATGTTCTTCAGGGCGTCGATCTGGAAGTAAAAGAAGGGTCTTCTATGGTTATTCTAGGAGGTTCTGGCACTGGTAAATCTGTATTAATAAAGACTATAATAGGCCTAATCAAAGCAGATTCAGGAAATATTTGGATAGATGACGAAGAAACCACAAATCTTAGAGGCAAAGCTAGGTTAGAAATATTATCCAAATGCGGATTTTTATTCCAATCTGGAGCCCTGTTTGACTCAATTAGCGTAGAGGATAATATAACCTTCTATGCAGAGAGAATAGAAAAATTATCACGCTCACAAAAACGAGACCTCGCAGCAGAAAAACTCCACTCTGTAGGCCTTCATTCCTCAGTTCTAGACCTATATCCTTCTGAGCTTTCAGGTGGTATGCAAAAGAGAGTTTCTTTAGCAAGAGCAATTTGCACAAATCCAGAGATCATATTTTTCGATGAACCTACAACTGGGCTAGATCCTATAATGGCTAATGTAATTAATGATCTAATAATCAAGGTTAGAAATGATCTTGGAGCAACAACAGTAACAATAACACACGACATGAAT
>JBEAVG010000013.1:0-4735 GCA_041161045.1 Pseudomonadota bacterium | reverse complement strand
AAATCGCCTTTACAAAAGTTGAAAGATAAGCTTGAGTTATTAATTGCAGAAGAAAAAGCTGCGCAAGAGGAACTTGAAGCAAAGCTGAAGGATGTAGAAACTGCGAATGAAGAATTAATGGAAGCTAGAAAGGAAGTTTCTATAGCTTCATTGGAGCTTAAGAAGTTGAAGTTAAAAGACACTCGTGGTAAGAGTTTAACTAACCGTGAAGCTGAAACCTATAAGCAGAAAGATTATAGTATTTTAGACAACGAGATTTCTGAAAAAAAATCGGAATTAGAAAATAAGATCAAAAATGCAGAGATAAAAGAACAAGAAGCTGCAAAAGCCAAACAAGCTTTTGATGAAGCATTAGTGGCATTTAACCAAAAATCTCAAGAAGAGAGGGATCAAGTTGCAATAATAGAAGGACGTGAAGCGACTTTTAACGAGTCTATTGGATCTTTAAAAAAAGCATTCAGTAATTATGTAAAAA
Source organism: Pseudomonadota bacterium (assembly GCA_041161045.1). GTDB lineage: Bacteria > Pseudomonadota > Alphaproteobacteria > Rickettsiales > Rickettsiaceae > CANNRM01. The sequence goes on along the minus strand of JBEAVG010000013.1, from coordinate 4,260 downwards.
AAATGATTGAAGCACAAGGGGTCTATGACACTAAAATACTAGCCGCAAAAAAATCAATTCTAGCTGAATTAGTTAAGCTCACGAAATTAAAATTTGCTTCAGGTCTTGAGAAGGAAGTTGCAAAAATTCTTGATGTTCAAGGTGCTAATGAGGGTGTTGTAGTTCAGGTTTCATCACCTGTTAATGATAAATTATTAAATCTTAGTAAATCAATATCAGACTTGTTAAGTAAAACCGTGGAGTTTATAGATTCTACTATGTATGAACATAATAAATCTTTAGCTCAGCCTAAAAAATCTCAGAATAAAGATGTCATGAAAAAGGCGTTTGAGGCGCTTAAAGGAGCTTTGGCAGAAGATCTTGAGCTTCAAGGGTATAAAGCAGCCTTGAAAGCGGCAAAATATTCTGACGAAAAAATAGGTAAGTTAGAGGGGGAGCTGCAAGAAGTTTGGACGAAGTTTAAAATATTTGCGAGTGACAAAGAAAAAGCCATAGAAACTCTTTTTGATAGATTTGATATATATATTTCATCTGAGGCTGATGCATATACAGCGCGTGCTAAAGACGCTAAAGAGGAGTTAAACTCTGCTATAGAAAGTCACAATATTATTGCTGAACTTATGGGAGAGAATTATTTCCATTTAGGTGGTATGATAAATGGTGCAGAGCATATTGCCTTAGAGGTTGGGTTGTCTAGAGAGGGCATGGTTGAAGGTGCTATAGCTCATAAAGAGTTCTTGGGAGATCTAGCCTCATTGTTCTAATTTGGACGAGAGGCTTGTTCTCAGACAATTTATTGGTTTTTAAATCCACCTCTTCTTACAATCATCAAGGCTATTATTCTTTATAGCTTCACGGATCTCTGTCATAAGATTATTCATAAAAAATACATTATGTGCTGTAAGAAGAGGGTAAGCTAATAATTCTCCTGCTTTAAGAAGATGGTGTAAATAGCTTCTAGAATGATTTTTACAAGTTGGGCATCCACATTCTGAATCTATAGGTGAATCATCTTCCTTGTGCATACTATTATTAAGGTTAAGACGTCCATTTATACTTCCTTTAACATTAGGTTTTGCTAGCGCTCCACCATGACGTCCGAGACGTGTTGGGTGTACGCAATCAAATGTATCTATACCATTTTCCACACCATTAAATATATCACTTACACCACCTATTCCTAGAAGGTGAACTGCTCTATCTTTCGAAAGTTGCTCCATAGTATATCCTACTATGTCATACATTTGCTCTTTTGTGGAACCTAAAGATCCACCTACTGCATGTCCCCAAAAATCATTTTCATTAACAAATTCTGCTGCTCGTTTTCTTAAATCTAGGTGAACACCACCCTGAAGAACGGCATAAATAGCTTGCTTCTCTTCGCTGGTTTCCTTAAATCTTTTAAGGCATCTGAGTTCCCACCTATGAGTCATCTCTAATGAATTTTCAGTATATTCTTTACTTGCATGAAAGGGTGTGCATTCGTCAAGGGTAACTATAAGGTCTGCACCCAATGATTTTTGTATATCCATACTACGTTCAGGTGTCAGAAACTCAATATTACCATTGATATAGGATTTAAACCTAGCGCCTTCTTCTACTATACCAAGGAGTGTTTTACGATCAGCGCTGAGCCTTTTTCCTTTGAGCTCATTAGAAATAGAACCATGACCAAGGCTAAAAATCTGATACCCACCAGAATCGGTAAGCATAGGGCCACGCCATGAAGTGAATTCTTGAAGACCACCCATTTTTTCTACAAGTTCAGGACCTGGTTGAAGCATTAAGTGATAAGTATTTGAAAGAATAATTTGCGTACCAAGTTCGCGCATTTGACGAGGATCAAGTCCCTTTATCGCAGCTTTAGTACCACAGAAAATAAAAGCTGGTGTTTCTACATTTCCATGAGGAGTAGACAAAATGCCACATCTGGCTTGGTTGCTAGATTCTGCTCTATGTGTAATTTTAAAAGAAAAATTTGGATAAGTCTTGCTCAATTTATTCCCAATAACTTTAAATAATCAAGCCGTTATACTATATTTGAATAGAATATTCTATAATAGAATATATACTTTTATTATAAGCAATTTTCAATTATAACACTATGGCTTTACAATCAGAAAAAAAAGTTTGGGTTTTAACTGATTATAGAACTGGAACCTCTGTTCAAGCAATAGCTGTTGCTGAAGAACTTGGTTTGCCTTATGAGATTAAAAAGATAGAATATACATTACTAGCTAAGCTGCCAAATTGGCTTCTTGGTAGTTTGAGTTTGGGTCTTTCCAAAGCTACAATTGATTCTTTGGATAGGGGGGCTGCTCCAGAAATTATTATTTCTGCTGGAAGGAGGACTGCTAGAGTAGCCTTGATTCTAAAAAAAAGACACCCTAAGGCCAAGCTAATACATATAACAAAACCAGAAATATCACCAGAGAAATTCGATATCATAGCCTTGCCTCAGCATGATTCTAGTAATAGATCTTACGATAATCTTGTGCGTACTATAGGGTCTCTTAATGTAATAAGAGCCAGAATAGCAAAAAAAGAATTTGATATAGAAAAAGCATATCCTGGTCTTAGTAAATTCATTGGAGTGCTTATAGGTGGGGATACTAAAGAATATAAGTTTTCTAACGAAGATGCTCAAGAGCTTCACAAAATACTAGAAAATGTTTTGTCATACAATGGCACGCCTCTTTTTATTACGTTAAGTCGTCGTACTCCTCAAGTAGTAAAAAATTATATTAACAAGACTAATTTTCCTTGGCCAAATGTCATATATGACCCATCAATTTCTGATGAACCTAATCCTTACATAGGTATATTATCTGCAGCAAAATTTCTTATTATAACTAATGACTCTATATCTATGTGCAGCGAGGCCGCATCTTCGGGAAAGCCATTATATATATATAAGCCTGATAATTTTCGGTCAGCAAAACATCTTTATTTTTTACAGCAACTTATAGATTTAGGGATAGCACGTATAATCGATAGTTCTACTACTGCATTGAGTGAATATAAATACACACCATTGAAAGAAGTAGATAAAGTTGTAAGAGAAATAAGAAATATATTATAGTTTTTTGATTACCACTGTGTTATATCACTTTGCTAATATCATTACAGTGAAAGCTGGAATCTAGATTTGTCTAATAGCTCCAGCGATGGCTGTAAATTGCGCACTTTTATATAACTTATAAACACGAATAGGTAGATTAAATTATGAAACAGATAGTAACTTTAGTATTTTTGATACTCATTATATTTGGTATGATTTTTCATAAAAAATATAACATACGTCTTCCTTGGCAAAAGCCATTAGAAGAGGTCTCTCATTTGGATAAAGCTACAGCAGTTACAGCTGCACAGCCTGTTGTGAATCAAAATAATACTCAAGCCGTTACAGAAAGCTTTGATATGGAAATATTTAAACCTCAGCCTAATGATATTCTTTTAGGAAGTCCTGATTCTAAAGTTATAATAGTGGAATATTCTTCGCCAACTTGTCCTCATTGCTCTTATTATCACAAAGAGATTTATCCTCAGATAAAAACAAAATATATAGATTCTGGTAAGGTGGCTTATATTCTTAGGGAATTCATTACAAATAAACAAGATTTAGATGCTGCATTATTAGGCAGATGTCTTAAGGATAAAAATGATCCTTTGAAATTATTCCAAGTAATTTATGCGCAACAAGATAAATGGGCTTCAAACAAAAATTATAGACAAATTTTAGAGAATTTGGGGCAATTGGCAGGAATTTCACAAGAACAATATGATAAATGTTTAAACGATAAAGTGCTTATAGAATTTTTAGCTAATCACTCAAGGACTATATCTTTTTATAAAGATTTTCCAGGTACTCCTTCATTCTTTGTAAATGCTAAATTACATAAAGGAGCATATAGTGTCGAAGTTTTATCTCAAACTATAGAATCAGCATTAAATGATGTAAAACCGTCTGCAAACTTAAAAGATGTAACAAAAAATGACGAAGCAAAACAACCAGAAAAAAAGGTCAAATAATCCCATCAATATTGCAACGGACCTAGTTTCTGGAGTTTTCGTTGGGTTTTGGATGGGTTTTTATCTTGACAAATGGCTTGATACTAAGCCATTATTCATGATAATCTGTTTGCTGCTTGGAATGGCAGCAGCATTAAGAATGATTTTTCGTGAGATGAAGTAATGTCACATAGCCCTTTAGAACAGTTTCAGATAAAGACTTTATTTCCTATAGAATTTATGGGATAT
>JBEAVG010000049.1:0-2766 GCA_041161045.1 Pseudomonadota bacterium | reverse complement strand
CAAAAGATGATGCTTCCTCTGTATTCCCCAGCCCATGGGGCGATGGAAGGCCTGGTTGGCATATAGAATGCTCAGCAATGAGCAATCACTTCCTTGGAACTGATTTTGACATTCATGGAGGTGGTGCAGACCTGATTTTCCCACATCACACTAATGAAATAGCACAAAGTTGTTGCGCCTTTCCAGGAAGCGCCTTCGCAAAATATTGGGTTCACAATGGATTCCTTACAGTAAATGGTGAAAAAATGAGCAAATCGCTAGGGAATTTTCTTACAGTTTACGACCTAATACAAAAAGACATAAGCGGAGATGTAATAAGGTATTTACTCCTAAGTACGCACTATAGAAAACCATTGGATTTTAACGAAAAAGCAATATATGACGCAAAAGAAAGTGTCGGATATATAAAAAGAGCCCTAGAATCATGTGAATATGATGAATCATCAAGCAATATTCCTGATGAGTTTCTTCAGTATCTTTTTGACGATCTAAACACTCCAGGAGCATTTAGTATAATGCACGAACTTGCAAAAACTATATTCAAAACCTCTGGAAAAGAAAGATTAAAAGCGGCTTCTGAGCTTCATCTCGCAACCCAATTTATTGGGCTTTTCGATTGTACAAAGGAAAATTCTTTAGCAAATTTATCTGAAGAAAAAATTGCAATGATAGAAGAATTAGTATCTGAAAGACAAAGAGCTAAAACAGAAAAGAATTGGTCAAAAGCAGATAAAATAAGAAAAGATCTATCTTTAATAGGAATAATTCTAGAAGATAGAACTGATGGAACAACAAAATGGACGGTTGCTAATTTAAAATAGTCTAACACCAAATCCCAGATTAAATTATACTAAGCACAAGACGCAAAGCCTATAACCACTAGGTGAGTGCTGCAACAACAGCGTAGAATAAATCTGGGATTTAGTATTACACTTTAATTCTAAACCTTTTAGATAATAACTTTCCTACAGAGAATATTTTGTTAACCTTCGGCATATTAGAAAATTGCACAGTATCAGTTGTATAAAGGGCAATATTATCTGGAGCAAACTTCCCCAAAAAATGTGTAATATAAGCTGAAATATTTTTTACACCCAAATCTTGAAGCTTTTCAACTGCAGCAGCTAAGGTTATTCCAGAATCAAATATATCGTCAACTATTAAATAATTCGCATTCTTATCTAACACATTACTAAGAAGCTTAACACTAATCTCACCATTATTTCGTATTTTACTCATTGCAATCAGATTTTTCTCTAATCCATCTAATCTTTTTATACTCCCCTCATCTGGAGCTACTATTATATAACCATTAGGCAAAAAAGAGTCGTAATATCTTATTATTTCAGAAACCGATATATTAACTACATCGCATTTAAAAAGCTTAAGAGATTTTTTGTTATGAATATCAACAGTAATAAGCTTAGATATACCAGTTGAATTTATTATATTAGCAATAACTTCCATCCCAAAAGAAGAAAATGGCTTTGCATCATCTTGCCTTGAATAGAAAATATAAGGCGCAATTAGGGTGATTTTTTTCCCACCAGCCCTTTTGGCGGCATCAATAATTGTTATAGCTTCTATTAAATCTTTATGCGTTAACAAAGACGCTACTACGACTACTTCGTAATGCACTGGATGACTTAATAAAACTTCAACTTCACCCGAAGAAAAACTACTTATGGTAGATTCAACCAAAGTTGAACCAGGAAGATGTAAACTAAAATCACGAGCCAAATTTATAGAGTTATTAGAGGAAATAATATGCATAATTACACAGATTTATCTTTAAGCTATCCATAATATATTTTAATAAGTGATATTTCTACTAAAAATTGTATTATTTCACTAAAAGCACTAAATAACTCATAATAATGAAAGATAAATTCACTGCACTAGAAGGTTTTATTTTTATAGCCATATCTTTATCTTCCCTGATAGCTATATTCACTCCTATTACATATTTGATTTCATGGGTTTTAGGACTTGTCTGTGCAAGTCTTTTTGGCCTTATGTTTGGCAGCTTTGCTACCTCCTTAACTGCGCGTATACCCAAGAGGATATTTTTTATAAAGGAAGACCCTTATTGCATGAGCTGTAAAAATCATCTTAGAACTAGAGATCTTTACACTGTATTTTCATATATTTATAACAAAGGAATATGCAGATTTTGTAAGAGCACTATACCTATATCAGTATTCGTGACAGAGGTAATTGTTACTTTAATCTATATATTATGCTACTTATTTTATGGATTTGGAATAGAATATATTATTTCTACTACGTTTTTATCTCTAGTTACTATATCAGTGATAATATATCTTAATGATAGATTTGTGTCATATCTTATGATATCTACTACTATCCCCTTGGGATTGTATTGGTTTATGCCACAACTTATATCAAAGACATTATGAAAATTATTGCAGGCTCACTTAAAGGAGCACTAATACCAACCGTTAAAACAAAAAGCTATAGACCTTCTACTGGAAAGTTTAAAGAGGCTCTTTTTAGCATCCTAACATCAATGGAATCTGAAGAAAATTCTATAATAATTGATAAAATAGTACTGGATCTTTTTTCTGGCACAGGAAGCCTTGCTTTTGAAGCTATTTCTCGTGGAGCAAAAAAAGCAACTCTTATAGACATAGATCAAAAACACCTAGATTGCGCCAAATCTTTTGCTACTAAACATAATATATTGGATCAAATTAGCTTCCTTAGAATGGACGCATCAAATCTTGGATATACAAAATATAAATA
>JBEAVG010000032.1:0-2751 GCA_041161045.1 Pseudomonadota bacterium | reverse complement strand
TTCATCGCATATCTCTCATCGCTTCTATCAGGCTTCATATCTTTAAGCTCCATATAAAAAAATTCCCCTAGCAACTGGCATCAATACTACCATTTCCTAGGGGATTTTACAACTAAAAGTACACCTAAAAACAACGTTTCTATTAGCAATTTAGACATTTTTCACGAGAGACTAACTAGCGGAGCAGTATTTTAGCGCCTTATTTTTCACATTCAGACCATTTTCGCATCAGACTCTTTAGAAGTGAGTTGAGAAACGTATATGCCACGGTTGTACATCATCATATTTCTGTTTACGAAGCCTAAAAGCATAATCTACACGTATAGGAGCGATTCTAGTGTTCCATATTAGTCCTAAACCGTAAGAAACTCTAGGTGCTTTACTGTCGTTAATATCTTGCTTTGTGTAATATTTTACATTTTTCTTGATGTCGAAATCATATAATCCTCCGACGTCTGTGAATAGTGCGCCAAATAAACCAAATTCTTGTGGCATACCTATAGGGAATTGAAGTTCCGCAGTGGCTGAGTAATATTTTTTACCACCTAGGGCTTCTCCAGTGCGTTTATCTCGAGGGCCTATACCATTAGAAGCAAAGCCTCTCATGCTTTGATCGCCAAGGTTGAAGCGATCGTTAACTAATACTGTATGGCCATGCATACCTCTTATATCACCAATTGAACCAGAAATTTTAAGAGTGTATTTGTTATCTACGAATGATGAATAAGATGTTGCTGTTATATCATGCTTTAAATAATGATTTTGTCCTCCGAGACCAGCATATTCTTGCATTGCTGTTATCACATAACCCTTCTTTGGCATGTAGATATTATCTGTTTTATCCCAAGTAAATGAGTGACCTATAGAAGAAGTTGTCCTTTTACCTCGTGCTTCAAGAAGGAAAAGGGCGATTTGATTTTGTGGAACTGTAAGCTTATCCTGCTTCAAAGTATAAAATATATTATGGCTTAAATCGTTTGCAAGTTCATAACCTGTATTAATCCTTCCACCTATAGTGTCTAAAGTATATGGATTTTGTTCCCCCCAGAATTGATTTATATGACCAGATCCAGAGTGGTTGTAAAACAAAGATCCGCCTAGAGAAAGATTTTTATCTAGGAAATGAGGTTCTGTTAGGCCAACAGAATAGCTAGAGCTTTTTCTTGCAAATTGAACTGCTGTATTAAAGTCTTTACCAGTACCAAGGACGTTACGATCGTCGTAGGATAGTTTTGTGAATGGGCCACTAGCGGTGCTATATCCTACATCAATTCCCACAGAGGAAGTGGATTTTTCTTGCACATCAACGTTGATATCATACTTTCCTTGTGTGTCAGGTAATTGCTTAGGGTCTACTATGACTTTTTCAAAAAAGTCTAAGTTACGTAAACTACGTTGAGCTCTATTAATTTGAGATCTATTTACTAAGTCTCCTTCTGCCATCTTAAACTCACGACGTATAACTTTTTCGTGAGTTTTTAAATTTCCACGTATGTTGATTTTATTGACATAAGCAGGTGCTGCTTTATTGACTACATAAGTTATGTTTACAGTTTTTGTTGAAAGATCTTTCTCCATTACATGGTCAATATCTACTTGTTGATAACCTATGCTACTTAGCCAATCAATAATAGTATCTTCGGTAAGCTCTATAGATGATCCATTAAAAGTTCTGCCTTTTATAGTTTTAATACGTTTTTTCAGATATTGAGTTTTTATGTCTTTCAAATTATTTTCGAGAGTTATTTTCCCAAATTTATATTTTTGACCTTCGTCTATTGCATAAGTTACAATGAAATAATCTTTTGAAGGTGAAAGTTCTGCATTTGCAGAAAGTACTTTAAAATCAGCATAACCCAAAGATTCATAGAAATATTTCAGTCTTGTTTTGTCATGTTCTATACGGTCTGGATCATATGTATCGCTTGATTCTAGAAATCTATACCAAGCTTTTTCTTTTGTTGCTAATATAGATTTTAGTTCGTTGCCTGTGTAATGGTCATTACCTACAAATCTTATAACTTTTACAGCTGTTTTAGGGCCTTCTATTACTTTGAAAGTTACGGTAACTCTATTATTAGCTAATTTTTTTATTTCAGGTTTTACTTTTACAGCAAATCTACCTGATCTTTTATACATTTCTATAATTTTGTTTTTATCATATTCTAAGTCGCTTTCTCTTAAAGAGCTTCCAACTTTGGTCATGATTTCTTTGTTGATGTTTTTAGAGCTTATCTTTGAATTGCCTTTGATCTGAATCTTGATAACTAGAGGTGTTTCATGAACATGTACATGGACTATTCCTGAATCATATCTAACTTTTATTTCATCAAAAAGTGATGTTTTAAAAAGATTTCCAACAGCAGATTTTTGTTTAGCATCTGTGAAATTTTCTCCTGGATGCACATCTAGATAATTTTCAATAGTTGATGCTTCAACCCTCTGATTACCATCTACAATAATTTTGTTCACAATTTGAGATGCTTCAGATGTGATACTTGTTAGAAGTGATGCAGCCATTAGAGATACGGCGAGATTTTTCAAGCGCATGTTAGATCCAGTTATTTAATTCCAATTTTAACCAATGTTTCTTTATATCAGTTGAGGTAAAAAAAACAAGAATAAATCTATTTAATGCCTAGGCATTGCTAAATAACGGTTGGTATCAAGTGTTTATTAAAAAGTAGCATCAAAGAATCTACGATCATTCTGAAGGATTTGCTATATCTTTTGGTTTTGCGGTGGAATCTT
>JBEAVG010000099.1:0-9810 GCA_041161045.1 Pseudomonadota bacterium | reverse complement strand
TGGCGAACAGCCAAACCCTTGGGACCTGCTCCAGCCCCAGGATGTGATGAGCCGACATCGAGGTGCCAAACGATTTCGTCGCTATGGACGCTTGGAAATCATCAGCCTGTTATCCCCAGAGTACCTTTTATTCGTTGAGCGATGGCCCTTCCACTCGGAACCACCGGATCACTATGACCGACTTTCGTCTCTGCTCGTCTTGTCAGACTCGCAGTCAGGCTAGCTTATGCCATTGCACTCTAACAGTTGATTTCCGACCAACCTGAGCTAACCTTCGCACGCCTCCGTTACTTTTTGGGAGGCGACCGCCCCAGTCAAACTACCCACCATGCATTGTCCTCGATCCGGATTCACGGACCTAAGTTAGATATCAAGAGACAAAAGGGTGGTATCTCAAGGGCGACTCCATGACAGCTGGCGCTGCCACTTCATAGTCTCCCACCTATCCTGCACATTTGACTCCTAATACCAATGCAAAGCTATAGTAAAGGTTCATGGGGTCTTTTCGTCTAACCGCGGGAACTCCGCATCTTCACGGAGAATTCAATTTCGCTGAGTCGATACTGGAGACAGTGGGGAAGTCGTTACGCCATTCGTGCGGGTCGGAACTTACCCGACAAGGAATTTCGCTACCTTAGGACCGTCATAGTTACGGCCGCCGTTCACTGGGACTTCAATTCAGAGCTTGCACCCCTCCTCTTAATCTTCCAGCACTGGGCAGGCGTCAGACCCTATACTTCGTCTATTGACTTTGCAGAGCCCTGTGTTTTTGATAAACAGTCGCTACCCCCTAGTCTGTGCCACCTGCTTCTGGTTGCCCAAAAACAGGTCATCCTTCTTCCAAAGTTACAGATGCAATTTGCCTAGTTCCTTCAGCATCGTTCTCTCAAGCGCCTTGGTATACTCTACCTGTCCACCTGTGTCGGTTTCGGGTACGGTCTATAAGATGGAGTTATTTCCTGGAAGCCATTCACTGCACGCACAATCCAATAAGCACGTACAATTTACTGTCTTCGTCACTTCCATCAGGTGCAGGAATATTAACCTGCTTCCCATCGACTACGCCTTTCAGCCTCGCCTTAGGGGCCGACTTACCCTGCGCAGATTAACTTTACGCAGGAACCCTTGGACTTTCGGCGAGAATGTCTCTCACATTCTTTATCGCTACTTATGTCAGCATTCTCACTTCCGATACCTCCAGCAAACCTCACGGTTCACCTTCGCAGGCTTACGGAACGCTCCGCTACCACTCATATGTTTACATATGAATCCGCATCTTCGGTACATGACTTTAGCCCCGTTACATTGTCGGCGCAGGAAAACTTAATTAGACTAGTGAGCTATTACGCTTTCTTTAAAAGATGGCTGCTTCTAAGCCAACTTCCTAGTTGTTTTGGTCTTCTCACATCCTTCCACACTTAACTACGATTTAGGGACCTTAGACGGCGGTCTGGGCTGTTTCCCTCTTGACCAAGGACCTTAGCACCCATGGTCTGTCTGCAGAACTATACTCACTGGCATTCGGAGTTTGATTGAGGTTGGTAAGCCTGTAGGGCCCCCTAGCTCATTCAGTGCTCTACCTCCAGTGGTAATCATTTTACGCTCTACCTAAATAGATTTCGCGGAGAACCAGCTATATCCGAGCTTGATTAGCCTTTCACCCCTAGCCACAGCTCATCCCCTAATATTTCAACATTAGTGAGTTCGGCCCTTCAGTAGATATTACTCCACCTTCAGCCTGGCCATGGCTAGATCGCCCGGTTTCGGGTCTAATGCATCGAACTTATTCGCCCTATTCAGACTCGCTTTCGCTCCGCCTACACCTAACGGCTTAAGCTTGCTCGATACACTAACTCGCTGACCCATTATACAAAAGGTACGCCGTCACGGGACATGCCCGCTCCGACTGCTTGTAAGCATACGATTTCAGATACTATTTCACTCCCCTTGTCGGGGTACTTTTCACCTTTCCCTCACGGTACTAGTTCACTATCGGTCATTAGAGAGTACTTAGGCTTGGAGGGTGGTCCCCCCATTTTCAAACAGGATTTCACGTGTCCCGCCTTACTCAAGGACTTAAAAGCTTTTTACCTATACGGGGCTATCACCCTTTACAGCCAACCTTTCCAGATTGTTTTAGTTATTACTCTTAAGCCACTGGCCTGGTCCGCGTTCGCTCGTCACTACTAGCAGAGTCTCGGTTGATGTCCTTTCCTCCAGCTACTGAGATATTTCAGTTGGCTGGGTTTGCCTCCTACTACTATGTATTCATAGTAGGATACCCGCAAGCGGGTGGGTTTCCCCATTCAGAAATCTTCGGATCAAAGTTTATTCGCAACTCCCCGAAGCTTATCGCAGCGTATCACGTCTTTCATCGCCTTCTAATGCCAAGGCATCCATCATATGCTCTTTCTTATTTACTTTACATTTTGAGATCACTTAGCTGTATGCAGAACTAATTCTGTACACAAACTAAATATTGTTTCTTAAAAATCACCTCGCAAAAAAGCGAAGTAATAATAAAAGAAACGCACATATTTCCATTATCTACTCATCGTCATATCATTTTTAATTTATCCTTACGTTAATAAGGAATTTGATGTCATTACGATGTTGTAAATTTTGTATTTAACTTTATCAACTTGTCAAACAGCTCTAGATCTTTTCGATCTAGCACCTTGAAGCACTGCGCCTCAAGTAGGAATGGTTATATACAAATTCGCCGAGGGTGTCAACGACTATTTTTAAAAAAATGCAGTTTTTTATCTTACCTAAAGAATTACAGATTGAAACCACTCTACAAAATGACAATTTATTCGCCACCCAAAAGGCCGCATAATTCAGTATATTGACCCATAGCACAAAACTCATCACAAAAATTATGCATTTGAATATTGAGATATTTTTCAAAATTAAGAGATTCAATATTTAATAACATCGAGGCAGTATCACAAAAAACTTTTTCTTTAATGGAAGCATCGTGATGCAACAGGCGCAAATCAGAATCTATTGCACTTCCCTCCTTGATAATATTACCATTACAAAAAACACCTTCTATACCTCTTAATAGAACAACAGACTCTACAAATCCTTTACCCTGAAGAACTTCGCTATAGAATCCTAGAGCATTTTGTTTTAAATCGTTTAAGGAATAAGTACCAACTTTAACACCATAGCTCTCAAGAGATTTTGTAGCCCCCTCCCCGAATCTAATAAACTTTATCGATTCCAAATCATCAGGCTTCTTTTCGATTAGATCTTTCAAGGATCTACCAAATCCATCCAGAGACTTGCGCAAGGATTCATCTAAATCTAAAACCTTACTTAGCATTTTAATATCCTCATCTACTCTAGTAGAAAATGGAATTCTTAAAGCAAGAATATGTGCTATATTATAGCGCCCTTTATAAGACATAAATTGAAGATCGGACCCAAAATCAATAAGATCATTGACAACATTATACATACCAGACATAGCGGCAAGAGTAATAGGATTATTAAAATATCCATCATACGCAAATCCAGAATCATCACAAAAACCAAAAGAGATGAATTTTTTAAATTCTTGATCATCAAGCTTTTTACGTGCATCTAAAATCATTTCATGGACTATATCATATATACTACCCAAAGATTCGCTATTAATAGAAAAAGCACCGCGTGAAACGGCAAGAAGCATAAGGTTATTGCCAGCAGGATTAACCCACCCCAGATCCGAAAGAGCAATCACAACTTCCTCTTCGGATAACTTTTCAGAAAAGGGCTTTGTGAATTTTACGATATCATTACAAAACGCCACTAGCTCTTCTGAAGTAGGAGCAGTATCAAAATAGATTTTATAGAACTCTCCACTACAATTCAATTTGCCATGAATTTTCTCTCTTATAGAGCTTATAACCCTTGATTCTTCAAGACCATCCACTAAACTAAATCCCTGCCCCTCGACAGAACCTACAGCGCATAGTTCATACCTTAATCGAGCTAAAGACTCTCTCAATTCTTGATTTTTAATTTCAGAAAATTTACTCATACCCCTCCAAAAAAATAAGTTTTTTTAAGGAAAATATGATATTTACGAAGAAAAGTCAACGCGATTCCAACATCTTTTTAAGCTCACCACTAGAGTAAAGCTCTTTCACGATATCGCAGCCGCCCACAAACTCTCCATTAATATATAGTTGAGGAATAGTAGGCCAATCGGCATAATCCTTAATACCCTGACGAAGCTCGTCACTAGTGAGCACATTAATATCCTTAAACTCTACGCCCAAAGTATTAAGAACATGAACTACCGCTGCTGAAAACCCGCATTGAGGAAAATCTGCAGCGCCTTTCATAAAAAGAACTACTTTATTATTTTTTATTGTGTCGTCTATAAATTTATAAGTATCTTGCCCCATCACTTACACCATATTTTCTAAATTTGCATGAATAATAGAGCAGAACAAATAAAAACAAAACAAAAAACTTATATTAAAAAAAGTATTTAGTTAATTTTTCTTGATTTTTTTGTCATAATTTAGTATAATTCGTAAATAATTATTTAAAAAATAGAGAACTCTAAATGGCTAAACACGCTATTACAAGCTTTCCTAATAAGTTATCATATAGCTCATTATTGGCATCAGACATTACAAAAATTCAAGAAAAACTTTCTGCACCATCAACGCAATCGCTACTTCCAGAATTATTTCATAAAGGTATTACTTATACTGATGTACAGGACTCACAACTAGAACAACATGAGCGTATCTTAAATATTATAATAGATATGATACCCAATATTCCTGAGATACGTTATCACCATAATTTCACGCCACTTATGATAGCAGCCCAATTTGGTTTACATAATGTTATGAATAAATTGTTAGACAGAGGATGCGATATATCCGCCAGAAGTGATAATGGCATAAACGCCCTACACACGTCAGTATATTCTAAACATAACTCAATAGATTTTATAAAAAAGATACTTTCCATAGCACCCAACTTATTAGATTCAGTTAATGTAGAGGAATATTCGATATTAATGCTTGCAGCTCAAGAAGGTAACATAGAGATAGTAAAATACCTATTATCAGAACACAGACCTAATCTAACAACCACCTCTAAAAATGGGAACGCATTAACTATTGCCGTACATCAAAAACAAAGCTTAGAATTGATTGAATTATTATTTGATCAGTTCATTAAATTACCAGACACCAAGTATGTATCGGAAGCATTCGACAGCGCAATAACTTCTGGACGAGCAGACGCATTAGCATTCTTTGCAGATAAAAGAGACTGGACTAAAGATTCTCCACATGCCCTATGTTTAGCAGCTGCAAAAACAATACCAACAGACAAAAGTTCTATTATAGACATTTTATTACAAATTGGATTTGATATTAATGCTATTGCCGACACACCGCTCCTACATTACGAAAAAATAGATGAAAGTATCTCGACCTCGACTATGCTCTCAACAAAAGACTTATTGGGCCACGAAGAGGATTATTCGAACATAAAATCTATCTCACGCACCCCACTGATGCTCGTTGTAGGAAAACAGAATATAGGCCTCATAAAAAAATTCTTAGTAGAATATAAAGCCGATCCAAATATTAGGAATGCTGAAGGACACACAGCATTCTCAATGGCTTCTGCGCACAAAAATAAGTCTGTAATCTCTGTATTATTAGAGACGCCAAATATATCTCAAGAAACTATCCTCGGAGGCTTGTTATATGCTGCTCAATATAACATCACAGAATCGATTTCTACTATATTAAATCATAAAAAATGCCAAGAACTTGATCTTAATTCAAACTCCGCACTAGAAGGCATGACTCTTATGACAACTGCAATTCAATACAATAGCATAAATGTAATTGAATTGCTTCTAGATGGTCATTCAAAAGTAAATTATCAATTTCTAATGAACAAAATACTTAGCAAGGACAAAAATATTGAATCCCCAGACAGCATAAGGTTATTACACCCATTTCTATCACACGCAAAATCAACTTACGCTATAGAAATAATCAAATACACTATTAGTAACTGCAATGCAGATATTCTTAACAAAATAGTCAAACTAGTCAAGAAAGAACATATAAACGAATGCGCTTCAGATCTTTCTTACTCATTATCCACAGCTTACATAAGTTCAACTAAAGAAAAAGAGCAAAAATCATTTAAAGCAAAACTGAGTTACATTTTGCAATCAATAACAGATCCTGAAACTATGATTTCTTCGCTACAATATGCAAATACAATTCTAAATCTCGAAGATGATCTATCATCTTTGTTATCTAAAGATACTATGGCAAGAACTAATGAATATGTTCGCGCTGTAAAAGCCCCACTCGCAAAAATATTCGCAAAAGGTATTTCATTAGATAAAATAAAGAAAGAATATATTGCTTATTTAATAGAAAAAAGCAAATACACATTAGAATCTCTACCGGAAATAACTTCAATAGCTGCAATAAATGGCGATGAAGGGTTATTACTAAAAATATTCGACCTATATCATTCATCAGATAGTTATGATTTCTGGCTATCTTTAGCAGCAGAGTACAACCTTGCCAAAATATTCACAGCAACTTTAACCTTAGAAGATTTTTCTTTGAGCAGGATATCTGAGCAAACCCTAAGTGATATTATGACTATCGCACATGAAAACCGCGATGCTAGTGAAATCAATTCAGCATTAGTAAAACTCATTCACGAAAAAGAATATGCTCATATAGCAGCAGAAAATGGAAGTCATAGAACATTCAAGCTGCTACATAAATACGGGATAAATATTAACTCTAAGCATAGCTTCACAGGACTAACTCCTATGGAAACAGCAATAAAGAAAAATCAGGCGCGCGTTGTCAAAGAGTTACTTGCCCTAAAAATAGACATCTCAAATATCCGCACAGATCAAATTAAAAATCCAGATATTAAAAAGTTATTTGGCACAAGCACTCCCTCTCACGAAACAACACCACCGATTGAGCGTAAAGAATCCGTTCAACCAACTAAAGAGAAGCCTGTTAAAAAAGTATCACTTTTAGATGGACAAACGAAATATGATGCTACCCTTGGTAAAGACTTAATAAAAATCACCCAAGGACCAGAACACTATACAAAAACACATTACACTTGGATACATACCAAAACAGCACCTTCATCAGCCTATTATGATGCAGCTGATAAAATAGCAGCGTATAGTGAGGGCAGTACTGGGATAAAATTCCTTAAGTCTCCCTCTCATAAAATCGTTGAGTGCAAAATACGTGGAGACGAAAGATTGATAGGCTATACTCACAAAATGCTGTTAGATAGTGAAGAGGAAGTAACAGTCTTTGACCTATCACGTTTCACAGACCATACAGATTTGCAAAGAGATATAATTAGCCTAGAGAAACAAATTGCTCTAATTGCAGAATCTAGCGAATATGCAACATACGAAGAAATATGATTTGTACTAGTCTTAACTTTCTTTAAACAATTATTTTATGAGGCTTTGTCCCTCATTGGATTTGGATGTTGATTTTTTAAACTTAGTGAACACCCCCTTGAAACCTTTTATAGGTTTAACTATAGCACTGCCCAGCTTTTGCAATAAACCTTCATTTTTTGTTAAAAACTCCCCAGAATCACGATCTATTTGCTTTTTCGTTGTTATCGTAAAACGCTCCGCAAGTGTCTCAGCTGGGTTTTGTATAAGTTGCCCATCCGGTTTTGGTTGTAAAGTTCTAGTGTTTGAAGCATTCTCTTTCGCATCACTATCTGGCCCCCTCTTAAAAGATTCCATTTTTTGAGCTAATCTATCCCATTCATTAATCCCAGAAGGAACAATTCTTGTACCACCCTTTGCGCCTAACAAATCTTCTAATGTTGGCATAGATATTCTATTATTCGAAGAATTAGTCTTACTTGATGCCACAACAACATTCTCTTTATTCTCTTCAATACCTTCATAGCGTGGGCCACCAAAACTTTCTGTTGAAAAATCTAAACTTCCAGAATAAACACCTTTAGAGTCATCTGCTAATTCTTGCAGAACCACCTTTTCTAGTTCTTTAAGATTAAAACCATCCTTAAAAACATTGCTATGATTATTTATTGCTTCTCTTATCTTGAGTTTTTGTTCGTCATCAGAGATACCACTAATAAGATCATCTAAAGACTTTTGTAATTTCGTTTTGTCATCACTTTCTGTTGATACAATTTTTTGTTTCTTAGATTCAGGCTCCTGTTCAATTTTTACCAGGTCTATTAACCATTGAGTGGTTTCGACTAATTTTTGCTGAGTATTTTTTGAATTATTTGATTCTGCAAAAGCAATAGAAGAAGCTAAATCTATATAAACTTTCTTGTTCTTAATACCGAATGATTTAAGCATTTCCTTTAATGAATCCGCATATAAATCTGGTTTACTAGGAAGAGAAGATGCTATTACTAGATTTGCAACTGAGGTGTACAATTTTTTTGACATTTTTTTCTGAAGAACTTCACCTAAACCATTAATATCATTAAATAATTTATCATATTTAGGTCTATCAGTCTTACTAACATCAGCAGTATCAATTACTTCTAATAACATTCGGTTCATTTCTGATGTGTTTGTCTTTTCTGATGTGTTTGTCTTTATTGCATTCATCAATCCCTTATATGCTTTCTCAAAAGGCGTATCTTCTTTTTTCATAAAAATATCTCAAATTAGTTATTAATCTAAAGTTAATCTGCCTATCATTACAAAGCAATCTAATTATGAAACATTGATCATAAAAAAATAAATGGTTGAATTATTACAATAACCCCTTAAATTCTCTCATCACAGCAGAATAAAGGCGCCTTTTGAATGGCACAATAATTTCTAGAATTTCAGAAACACTAGCCCATTTCCATTCACGAAATTCTGGAGTTTCGGTATTTATATTAATATCAGAATCTTCACCAGTAAATCGAACCAAAAACCATTTTTGCTTTTGCCCCTTATACTGACCAGCCCAAAGCTTATCTATCAAAAAATCTGGGATATTATAGCTATACCACTTTTTAGTTTCAGCAATTATATTGCCACAATCACATCCCAGCTCCTCCATCATCTCACGAAAAACAGCCCTACTAGGAGTTTCGCCAAGCAAGATACCACCCTGAGGCATTTGCCATGCTTCAAATTTACTTTCTACCCTTTTTCCAACAAAAATCTTACCATCTTTATTCAAAATCATCATCCCGACGCCTTGCCTGAATGGTAGGTTCTCGTGATCTTTTTCACTATTTATGGGGTGCATCTTTTGCGCCCCCATTAGTATTTCGCATCAAATGAGATAGCGGAACAAGATCCACACCACTCTCACCTAAAGCCGAAATCCAAGCCTTCAACGTATATATTGTAACAGGATAGCTATTAGCATAACCGATAGCTTCCCCTCTCTCTTTTGCGATCATCACAAGTTTATCTAGTTGCTTTTTTATATGCACAATATTAGGATCAGAATCTATAACGACACTAGATGAAGATATTGATCCCGCATACTCTCCGAAAGTTAATTCTTGAGACTCAGCCCTACTAACCAATAGCCTTAATTTTAGCCTTACAAGCTCTGTAATAATACCCGCCATAGATTCACTATTAGAAGTAAAAATCTCATTTGGAGCAGCATAAACACCAATATACCCCTCAAAAGCACCCAATAAATTATTCATTCTTTTTATGTTTTCATCTATGGTATTTGAAATGAGAAGTGGCATTTGACCCGGATCATCATTTGGATATCTTTTTGTCTCAAAAGGCATATACATAAATATATCATGCCCATCATG
>JBEAVG010000120.1:0-5623 GCA_041161045.1 Pseudomonadota bacterium | reverse complement strand
GAGTTTTAATAATAGCATTTTCTATAATTCTAATGTGCTTGGCTGAAAAACCTGATGTTATATTCGACCCAACATCTCAAATCTTAGGAATAAAAAATCCAGAAGGAAAACTTGAAATATATGCCAAAAAAATATCAACTTTCACCAAAAATTACTGGAACAACTGGTTTGGACAAAATCAAGATATAGTACACAAAGAAGATATTACATCGAAGGATTATATTATTAAAACTAACTCAAAAAAACTAATAGAGATAGATTTTATAGATCCTCAGTGTGAAGGAGATATTGTTTTAAACATGACTTCACACAAGAAATGTATAAATCAACTTGAGAAAAATATCCTAGAAACTACTGGCGCTTTATTAATCTTCTGCGAATATGATGGATGCAAAATTAAATACAACGATTTAAAAAGGTTTTTGTTCAAATAAATTACTGTATAACAAGGAAGATTTAGTGTATACTAATTCACCTTAATAAAAACTAAACATGAAAAAACATTATGTCAAAAGACAATATACCAGCAGCTCAAGCATTCTTGCATGATTTACACATCCCTGAATCACGAATAAACCAAGATTTTATAGCAAATAAGCCTGTCTTAGATTTTGCTATAGTTCTGAGATCTCAATTATCAAAACAAGATCCAGGAACTGCATATATAGCCTTACAGAGCAAATTTCCTAATTTAATGACATTATGCACCGATGGAAACATATTAGAGCTCTTTCATGACGTTGCATTAGGCCTTCTAGAACTAGGCGCAGATCCACTTTTAGAATTCAACCCAGCTCCTACAACGATATTTACACCATTTGGAGATGCTTTAGGTAGAGACTGGAAACTTGTTGAAGCCATGACAGCATGCCCAAAGTTTGATGCAACATATACTTACCCAAGAACCACTCCAGAAACCATACCTGAATTTAAACACTATACCACTTTTGAAACAATAATGTTGGCCATGATATCTGAAAAAGATGTAGCGACAAAAAAAGGGGAAGATTTTGAAATTCCAGAGACGGTATTAAATTGCTTACGCAATATTTTGGATAAGAATCCTGATTTTATTCTTTCACACAGATGCCTAAAAAGCAAAGACTCTGATATTACAACAGGAGAAGATGCACCAATTGATATAGCAGCGAAGCATTTACCCGAAGTACTAGATATTCTCCTTGAAGCTGATAAAGATGGAAAATACATAAATATTCCAAATCCATACAGCGGAGTTATACCCTTTGTCCAAGCTTTAGGCGCCGGAAACACAGACTCAATACTAAAAATTGCAGCACATGAAAAATTTCCAATCGAATCTTTTAAAAGACATACAGGAGACAATCTGCCATTGGTTTTAGCATTAGAAAAAATGGATTTTCCATATATTCTGAAACTTCTTGAAATTCATCCAAAACTACAAACTAGCGTAAATGGTAATCTTCCTGCCTTCATAACATGTATTAACAGATATAATGAATTAAAAATCTCTAACCCGACAGAAGCTTCTAAGATACTTGACATAACCAAACATCTGACAATACTAGCTGCTATGTATGACAATGAACATAGAGATCAGGATCTTATAGGAAGTTTTAAAGAGCAAGTTGCATTGTTTATGATTGACGCAAAAGAAGAGAAGTTTCTAATAGAACTTCTTAATCTAAAACCTGAACTGGCTAATCAAAAAATAGACGGCAAAACAGCTTTTGGAGTCGCTATAGAATCTGGATCTTTTGAATCAGCATATCACATCGCGAAATCATCAACATTCGCCGATCCTGAAGCTTACGTTGGAAGTGATGGGTGCAACCTTGCTATTTTACTTTCTACAATTTTTAATGATCTAGACCTTTTTAAATCACTAATTAGTAAAAACCAAGGGCTAGTTCATCACTCTATAGATGGAATACCTCAATTCGATTACTTAAACAACTTCCTAAGTAACGACAATCAAGAATTTGCACATGCTTTACTAGAAATATGTCCAGGAATTGATATCTCAGAGACGCTAAAAACAGCTATAGATACTGGCAATGTAGAATTGTTACATAAAGTTCTAGAAATAAAACCAGCTGCAGTAACTTTACAAGTCCATTCTAAATCTCTTATTGGATATGCTGAATCTATAGTTCTATCTCACTTAAAACAAGCTGATGCCGAAGAAACAAAAGAAAAAATTAAGCATGTAATAGGCGAGTTAATTTTCCACAAGGCTGAAATTACGGAGCAAGCTAATAGTATAGCAAAAATGATTGGGCTAGATCTTTCAGAGATAGAATCACATGCTAATGAGTGGCATGTAGAACTAATTGCTCAAATGATGGCACAAACAACCTTAGAAGGTGGTGAATAAGTTATCCCCACAACCGTCGTCTGACCTTAAATCCCCGTGAAAACGGGGATTTAAGAATTTATAAACCTAGATTCCCGCCTACGCGGGAATAATCTTTTATGAATCTAGTACTAGAAGTCCATACCACCCATACCACCGCCCATGCCACCAGGCATACCACCAGCAGAATTATTCTTATCAGAAGGCTTTTCTGTAATAATACCCTCCGTAGTGATAATTAAGGAAGCAACTGAAGCAGCATCTTGTAAAGCAGTACGCACAACCTTTGTAGGATCAATAATACCAGCCTTGAACATATCTACATATTCCATAGTCTGAGCATTGAAGCCAAAGCTATTTTCTTTGCTATCGCTCAATTTACCAACAACTATAGCACCATCCATACCAGCATTCACAACTATTTGACGCAATGGAGCCTGCAGAGCTTCTCTTATAATATTCACACCCGCTTGTTGGTCCTCATTCTCACATTTTACTTTATCAAGCGCACGAGTCGCATAGAAAAGAGTTGTTCCACCACCAGGCACAACACCTTCCTCAACTGCAGCTCTTGTTGCATGAAGTGCATCATGAACTCTATCTTTACGCTCCTTCACCTCAACTTCAGTAGCACCACCAACCTTAAGCACAGCGACACCACCAGCAAGCTTTGCAAGACGCTCTTGTAATTTTTCTTTATCATAATCAGAAGTAGTTTCTTCAATCTGAGTACGAATTTGAGCACAACGAGCTTCAATATCAGCTTTAGCTCCAGCACCATCAACGATAGTAGTATGCTCTTTGGAAACTGTTATTTTTTTAGCCTTACCAAGCATCTGTAAGTTAACATTTTCAAGCTTCATGCCTAAATCATCACTTATCAACTGACCGCCTGTAAGAATAGCCAAATCTTCCATCATTGCTTTTCTTCTATCACCAAAACCAGGCGCTTTTACTGCAGCAATTTTAAGACCACCACGAAGTTTATTTACAACTAAGGTAGCAAGCGCTTCGCCTTCAATATCTTCTGCCACTATTAGCAAAGGACGAGCAGACTGAACAACCGCTTCCAAAAGAGGTAGCATTTGTTGAAGAGATGAAAGCTTTTTCTCGAAAAGCAAAATGAAAGGATTTTCAAGCTCAGCTATCATTTTTTCAGCATTAGTCACGAAATAAGGAGATAGATATCCACGGTCAAATTTCATACCATCTACAACATCTATTTCAAAATTGAAACTTTTTGCTTCTTCAACAGTAATAACACCCTCTTTACCAACTTTTTTCATGGCTTCAGCAATTTTTTCACCGATTTCTTTATCGCCATTTGCAGAAATTGTTCCAACTTGCGCTATTTCTTCAGGGCTGTTGATTTTTTTACTAACTTTTTGCACTTCTTCTATAACTAGAGCAACAGCAGTGTCAATACCACGCTTAAGATCCATAGGATTCATTCCAGCTGCAACAGCTCTGTGCCCCCTTCTTGCAATAGCTTGAGTAAGAACTGTAGCTGTTGTTGTTCCATCACCAGCCACATCTGCAGTTTTGCTTGCAACTGATTTAACAAGTTGAGCTCCAGCATTTTGATTTTTATTCTCAAGTTCTACAGCCTTAGCAACTGTAACACCATCTTTTGTTACTTTTGGCGCTCCGAAAGACTGCTCAATAGCAACATTACGACCTCTAGGACCTAATGTAACTTTTACGATATCTGCCAGAATATCGATACCTTCTAGCATTTCTTCACGCGCTTTTGTTCCCTGACTAATTTGTTTTACCATATTTCTTACTCCTTCAATTTAAATAATTATCCAATAATTCCCATAATGTCTGATTCTTTCATGATCATAATTTTATGACCATCAATCTCAACTTCTGTCCCAGCCCATTTACCATAGAGAACTACATCCCCGACTTTAACACCCATAGGAATAATATCTCCCTTATCGTTTCTGGCACCAGAACCAATGGCAACAATCTCACCTCTAATTGGCTTTTCTTTTGCAGTATCTGGGATTATTATTCAGCCAGCTGTTTTTTCTTCTTGATCTAAAGGCTTAACAGCAACACGATCGTGTAATGGTTTGAATTTCATGATATTTACTCCTTACATGTTTTAATGTTATGCAAGGATATATATGTGCTAGATAAGAAAATTCAAGAGATCAAGCAATAAATTTTGCTAATAATAATCAATTTCCTCTAGATTTTGGAGATTTATCTATCTGAGTCTTTCTACCAGGAGCAATTGACGAACCATTTACTTCAGATCCTGGAGTAATATATCCACTAATATCTGCACCAATAGCCCGAGCTTGTTTTAGTGTATCGGGGGAGGCACGAATAGATCCTGCAATTCCCCCTAACTTCTCTAGCATAGGTGTAAATTCAACATTCTTTTCTGATGTTCCCTTTACGAAAGGATTAGTGGAATTAACATCAAAAGCACGAGATATAGCCTTTTGTACTAGCTGTATATCTCGCAAATTAAAAACAGCATCACCAGGAGAACTAAAGCCTTCAACTTGTGTAACTATACTTTCCAGTAATTTTTTATTACTCATAGATTCTGCAATTCGTTCCAGAATAGTTTGTGTGACTTCCTCAAATTCCTTTCTTTCTTCACCATTTTTCTTGGATGCTGTCATTAGAACTGGAGTAACTGACTTTGATAAATCTTCTAAATCACCTTCGCTTAAATTTGGAATTTTTGTTAAATATTCCTTAACTTGCGTCATTTTTCCAGTGAGATACAAATCAGAAATACCTGTTCGTGTCTTTGATAGATTTATTCCTAAAGCTTTTGGATTATCCAAGAGCTTGTTAGCTACTTCAGGTCCTCCATTAGTAACTGCATGAAGAACTGGATGAGCGGGTCTTGCACCTAAAGATTGGTTAAAGTCTCTACCCGCTGTTGGTTGTTCTTGGATTAATTTATCCATCAATTCTACGTTACCGCCGTAGGCAGCTAATCCAGGAAAATTTATATCTTTTATATCTTTTGTATATTTACCAGCATAAAGATCATTCACCATTTCATTAAATCTTTCTCTTGCATCCTCTTTTAATGGATTTGACATATTAAAATGTTTATTAGGATGAGCATATTTACTCATATCTCCATTTAAAGCTGTGATGTCAGCTCCAGACTTTAATAAAGATTCAAATACTTCCTTATTGCCAGTGGCCAGCGCTGCAACTAACTGTTCATTAACAACCTTTTGCTCATCGCTAATTTGTGGATCCTCTTTAGACATAATAAACCTCTATAAATTTCAATCACTACTAAAT
>JBEAVG010000088.1:0-3197 GCA_041161045.1 Pseudomonadota bacterium | reverse complement strand
TCTCTGAATCTACCGTTTTTGCCTGTTCTAATGTTAATTGTGGCGCTATGAATGTTGCAACCTGTGAGTCGGATAGATCTGAGTCAATATTGTCATCTGAATCTTCCTCGGTGTTTTGAGTTGTGGTTATTTCTTCAAAAGCGCTTGCTAATAAGAGGCTCTCTGGTAATTCAATGTCTTTTTCAACAGAGAAATTTATAGAGGATGTATCATTAGGCTTTTCGTTGCTTTGGGCATTTTCTATTTCTTGTTTATCAGTAGTTTTTTCGTCCAAGTGAGCTTTATAGCTACTATCTTCTTTCCTTGTGGGAATATTAGTTTGTGAATCGCGTTTTTCTGTTGGAGTTAAGTCTTCTCGTGCTGATATGAGCATTTTATCAAAGGTATCTGAGCGTGTTTGTGGCAATGTTGTGCCAGTAAGATTTTTTTGATTATTTGCCAGAGATCCAATTATTGCTACCATAACACAAGCCTTCAATTTAATAATTCTTATATCCAAAGTAGAAAGCATAAACTGTGCCAAGTTTTATTGTGCAAATTAGTCACAAAAATTCTTGACTTTAAAAATCATTAAAATAGTCTTTGACTTGGTTAAATGTCTATGATATTAAAGCTTCCGTGGCGCACGAAATATCCTCCCGTGCGCTCTTTTTATTCTATATAAATGCACTAAAATTGTGCGCTTTTTCGAGCCGCTATAGCTCAGGGGCAGAGCACATCATTGGTAATGATGAGGTCGAAGGTTCGATTCTTTCTAGCGGCACCACTTAAATTAGAGGTTTCAAGTGAACAAGATTTACGATTCTCCGGAAACTGCATTAGAAGATCTGCTAAAAGATAATATGATTATAATGGCTGGCGGTTTTGGCCTGTGCGGTATTCCAGAAAATCTGATTGCTGCAATACGTAAGTCTGGAATCAGAGGTCTAACAGTTATAAGCAATAATTGTGGTGTAGATGATTTTGGGCTGGGAATTCTTTTGCAAAATGGTCAGATTAAAAAGATGATTTCTTCATATGTTGGAGAAAATAAGTTATTTGAGCAGCAATATATAGATGGGACATTGGAGCTCGAATTAAATCCTCAGGGAACACTTGCTGAGCGTATTAGAGCTGGTGGTGCAGGGATTGCTGCTTTCTACACAAAAACAGGTGTAGGGACAGTTGCTGCTGATGGTAAGGAAACAAAGCTCTTCAATGGAGAGCTTTATGTTATGGAGAAAGCTCTTCATGCTGATTTAGCTATAATAAAAGGTTGGAAAGCTGATACTGCTGGTAATGTAATATATAACAAAACTTCTCGGAATTTTAATCCTATAATGGCCACTGCTGCAAAAGTTACAGTTTGTGAGGTTGAAGAGATAGTGCAAGTAGGAAATATTGATCCAAATCATATACACACTCCCGGAATATATGTGCAACGACTTATAAAAGGTGACCGTTATGAGAAGCGCATAGAGAAACTTACAACGAGAGAGAGGTAGATATGGCTTGGACTCAAGAAGAAATGTGTGAAATTGTTGCGCGTAGGGAGCTTAAAGATGGAATGTATGTAAATCTCGGTATAGGAATTCCTACCAAGGTTGCAAATTATATAGGTCCTGATAAGCATGTGGTTTTTCAAAGTGAAAATGGAATGCTTGGTATGGGGCCATTTCCCTATTTAGGAGAGGAGAATCCGGATCTTATTAATGCAGGTAAACAAACCGTTACAGAACTTCCGGATAGTAGCTATTTTAATAGTGCGGATTCTTTTGCTATGATTAGAGGTTCTCATATAGATATTACAATACTTGGTGCATTGCAAGTTTCAGAAAAGGGTGATCTTGCTAACTGGACTATACCTGGTAAGATGGTAAAAGGCATGGGTGGAGCAATGGACCTTGTGGCTAATGTGAAGCGTGTTGTAATCATCATGGAGCATAATGCTAAGGATGGCTCGCATAAACTTGTTAGGGATTGCAGTTTGCCCTTAACTGGTGTTAGAGTTGTGGATACATTAATTACAGATTTGGGTATATTTAATATTACTGATCATGGTGTGAAAGTTGTTGAAATGGCGCCAAATGTAACCATAGATGAGATTAAGGCTAGGAGTGGGGCTTATATACTTGATTAATGATGTTAATACCAGATTTCAAAATCAAACTGCGCAGGAGAAGTTTAATTTGGCAGATGGGTATAAGGAGCAAATGTATTTATGATAGTTTCAGCAATTTTATTGCTAATAGTGTGGATTGTTTTAAATGGTTTATCATTGGATTCTTTATCTGTTGGCGTTGCTATTTTATTGATAATACAGTTTTTGAGATATAAGTCTCGTAATATGGCTAAATTTCCTTTTAATTTTAAAGTGATTCCATATTTTTTTTGGCTCATTGGTGAAGTATTTTATTCTGCTCTGAGGGTTGTTAAAATTATATGGCATTACCCTAAAGATTTTAGTCCAGATTTTTATAAAATTAATACAATACAAAACACGAATATTGGTAAAGTTTTGTATGCTAATTCCATCACTCTAACTCCCGGAACTTTTACTGTTGATATAGGCGATAAGCTTTTGGTGCATAGTATAACCCATCAGAGCGATTGGGACAAAGAGATGGATAAGAGAATTCAGGGGGTAATTAAATGTTAGAATTTTCAACATTTATTATATTAGGGCTTTTCTTATTTGCCATAATTGCCTTGGCGATTCAACGAGATTTTTATGAAAGATTTCTATGTTTTAGTCTTGTAACTAATATTGCTGTGGTTTTTATAGTGGCTATGGGTTCTTATAGATATAATTCAAGTTTTCTAGATATCGCTATAATCTACTTATCTCTGAGTTATATAGTAAATATGGTAATATTAAAGTTTGCATCTTCGCAAAGTTAGCTATCTATCTAGTGATTTGTTTGCGTCGAGTTAATGTTGAGCGATGCCACAATGCGCGGCATTGCTAAATAACGGTTGGTATCAAGTGTTTATTAAAAAGTAGCATCAAAGAATCTACGATCATTCCGAAGGATTTGGTATATCTTTTGGTTTTACGGTGGAATCTTGCAAGATAATGTCTAATAAGCGAATTGAGTGATTCAACTAGAGGGGTTTCGGCCTTAGTTGTGGTGTGCTTTTTTGAAATTTTATACTTTGAATATGCATCATATCCATCAGTGCAAAGATACTCTATATTATACCTGCGCTCCAGTTTC
>JBEAVG010000069.1:0-3780 GCA_041161045.1 Pseudomonadota bacterium | reverse complement strand
AGTCTATTTCTTTCTCGGTAAAGCTTCAAGTAAAATTAGCCGAGTTTTGTCAAAAATAACAAATTTTGACTTGAGAGCTTATTAATGTATTATTTATAGACAAAAATAAAGGATCGTATGGAGAGTTTTATTCCTAAAAAGTATAAGGGAGAGATATATGCCTTTGCATCAGGTGTGATGTATGGACTTATAGGTTATTTCGGCATCTCAATAATAAATGCTTCTAATAGTGCAGAAAATATGATTTTTTGGAGGTTTTTGTTTTCAGCTATTATTTTGCTTATATTTACTCTTGTAAAACGCTCAAATAAAATTCCAAATTATAAGGAGTTTATAAAAGTGTTTTTGTACGGAGCTTTGTTTTACTATCCATCAACTTTGGTATATTTCAGATCATGTGTGTATATAGGAAGTGGCCTTGCAATGGTTATATTTTTTACCTATCCTGTCATAGTAGTCCTAATAAACAGAGTGTTCTATAAGGAATCAATCAGCAAATTATATTATTTAGCATTAATAATAATTGCTATAGGTATGATTCTTATAGCAGATTTTGGGAATTCAAACTTTAGTTGGTTTGGTATAATATACGCTATTTTTTCGGCTATTTTTTATGGTTTGTATATAGTATTTACAAAAAATGTTGCCAATTCTGAACCAGTGTTTTCATCTTTTGTAGTGTCCCTAGGCTGCACATTTGCTGCATTTTTGTTTACCTTGTTTGATGGTAGTTTCGCTCTGCCAGGTAACATTGAAGTGGTATTAAATATTACGGGTATGGCTTTAATATCAACAGCAATACCAATACTTTTGCTTTTAGAATCAATGAAATATATTAGTTCAACAAAGGCTTCAATATTGTCAGTTTCAGAGCCTATATTTGTTGTAATTTTTGGAATGATACTATTAGGTGAGCAAGTAAGTATAATACAAGCTATAGGGGTATTTATAATTCTTTCCGGTGCTATAGTGTCTTTGTTGCCAGGGGTAAAAAAGTCCTCAGGAGACGACTAAACAAAATCTCCTTTAATGCGCTCGATATCTGCGCCACATCCACGAAGTTTTTGTTCTAAGGATTCATATCCTCTATCGAGATGATAAATCCTGCGTACTTTAGTTTCTCCATTAGCAACAAGACCTGCAAGAATAAGAGAAACGGAAGCTCTAAGGTCGCTAGCTGTAACTTCTGCTCCTACTAAATGATCCACACCACGAACAATAGCGTTATGACTACTAACAGAGATGTTGGCTCCCATTCTGCATAATTCAGGTACGTGCATGAATCTATTTTCGAAGATATTTTCTGTTATAACAGATGTTCCATTTGCAAGAGTCATGAGTGTCATATATTGAGCCTGAAGGTCTGTAGAAAATCCTGGATAAGGCATAGTTGATATATCAACTGCATCATATCTTCCATTACCTTTTACATGCACGCCATTCTCAGATTCTGTTATATACACACCTGCTTCAATTAACTTGCTTCCTATATTCTCTACTAAATTATAGCCAATATTTTTTATTAAAAGACTTCCATGAGTAATTGCTGCTGCAATCATGTATGTTCCAGCTTCAATTCTATCAGGAATTATTTCATGAGTATGAGCATTTAGAGAGGAAACTCCAGTTATATTTAATGTATCTGTGCCTATCCCTTCTATCTTTGCTCCCATGCCAACAAGGCAATTGCAAAGATCAATAATTTCTGGTTCTTTTGCGCAATTGCTGAGTGTTGTTTTCCCTTCTGCAAGCACTGCTGCCATAAGTATGTTTATTGTTGCTCCAACAGAAATTTTATCAAAATTAAAATGAGTGCCTTTGAGGCCTGATTTTGCTGTTGCAATTATATATCCACCATCAATCTCTATCTCTACACCCATCGCTTGTAATCCAGCAATGTGTAAATCCACTTGACGTGCTCCCAATGTACATCCACCTGGGAAAGATACTTTCGCCTGACCAAAGCGAGCCAAGAGTGGCCCCAGCACCCAAATTGATGCTCTCATTTTTCTTACTATATCATAAGGTGCATCGAAACTATTCATCTTTGATGCATCAAGAGTGAAACAATTGGTAGAAGAAGAAATCTCAACTCCTAAATGCTCCAATAAAGATTTCATAGTATCAATATCTGTAAGTGTATAAGGAACATTAGATAGTTTTAGAGGTTTGTTAGAAAGTATCGCGCTGGTCATAATAGGCAGCGAAGCGTTTTTGGCTCCACTGATTATTATTTCTCCATTAAGACTATTACCGCCACGAACAATAATGCTATCCATTAAAACATCCTAAATTTTGAAGTTATTTCTTCTTGCGTGATCTTATCGTAAAGTGCATCAACTAAAGAGTCTGCGTCAATAGAAGATAAGAATTTTTTCTTGAACCAAGATTCTTTTGGCGTAATATAGTCAACTTTTGCATTATTTCCAAATTTCTTTTTGATGAAGTTATGCATATGGTCTATACCATCAATAATTCCATAGTCAAAAGCTGTTTGACCAGACCAGAATTCTCCATTAAATAACAGGTCATCATTTTGTGTTAACCTTCCTTTTCTGCGTAGTTTTACATAGTCGGTAAAATTATCATGCGTATGTTTTTGAGCTTTAAGTAAAATATCAATATCCGATTTCTTTTCAGGCTTAAATGGGTCTAGAATAGATTTGTTAGCTCCTTGAGTATAAACCCTTCTTTCTACCCCTATTTTGCTTATAAGATCTTGGAATCCAAAACCGGATGAGATGACTCCAATGCTTCCTAGAATTGAGCTTTTTGACGCGTAGATTTCATCTGCTGCGCAGGCTAACCAATATCCACCTGATGCTGCCATATCTTCTACGAAAGAATAAACTTGTACATTTTTCTCTTTTGCTAAATTAGTTATTTTAGATGCAATCATTTCTGATTGTACAGGAGATCCTCCTGGTGAGTTTATAGCAAGACAAACTGCGGCAAGGTTGGGTTTATTAAAAGCAGATTCTATTGAATTGTTTAGAGCGTCAAGCGTCATTCCTTTGCGTCCTAGTCCCACATTTCCTATTACACCATATAATTTAAGTACTGAAATTACAGGTTTTGGGTTTCGCCAAGATTCTAATGTTAATAGGCTCATTAGGCTATCTAGCTTCTTGTTGTTTATATTTATAGTAGCAATACTATTCGATTTATTGAGTTTGTGATGCATTTTTTTCTCCTTCTTGATCTTGCGATTTGTCTGATATATTTTCTCCACTACTCATACCAGAATCTTCATTAGAAACTTTACTATTAGGTTCGCTTTTTTCTTCTATGTTTCTTTCAGAGATTAAGTTATTTAGAGATTTATCCTTATAGCTGTTTTTTGGTAATGTTGGGTTTCCATCTATGTATGATAAGATTTTTTCTCTTACTTCTTCATCATACCAATTTACAGATCCAGTAAATGTTACCACGGCTTTACCAGAGGAGTTTATTAATATGCTTGTAGGAAGTCCTGTTATATTCATTGCCTGAAATAATTTATTCTTGTAATCATGTAATATAGGAAGATGCCTTAGATTTTGATTTTTGAAAAAAGCTTCAACTGGTTTTATACCAGTATAATCTTCAGATATTGGGATCACTAGAAATGGTAACTTTCGAAAATCTTTTTGAAGCGAATCTAGAGATGTCATTTCGCTTACGCAAGGTGAGCACCAAGTTGCCCAAAATACCAAAAGAATAGTCTTTCCTTCGTATTCTTCTAAATAATGCTTTGCGCCATCTTGGTCAAAAAATTCTACATCATCAGGCACATCCCAT
>JBEAVG010000064.1:0-2505 GCA_041161045.1 Pseudomonadota bacterium | reverse complement strand
GCTTTGTACTTATGGGAAGGATAGGGCAGAAGCTATAGAAAAAATGAAATCAGCTTTAGGGTCTTTTGTCATAAAGGGGATTGCTCATAATATGGGTTTTCTTGAGGCTGTTGTTTCTAATGCGAAATTCATTTCTGGAGACATGAGTACAGATTTTATTGCTGAAGAATATCCTGAAGGTTTTAGCGGAGTCGCTCTTACAAATGAAGTTCTTGAAAATTTTCTAGCAGTAGCTACAAATATTTTTATGGCAGAGCAGAAAAGATCCTCTAGTATTCCCGATCAGATGATTAATCAAGCAAATAAGCTTGGTACGAGATGGGTTGTTCATATAGATGATAATCTTTTCCCTGTGATGATTAAGGCTGTTAATGATGGATATAACATAAGACATCCTTCTGGTAGGATTTATGTTAGTACTAGCTGGTCTCTTGGAAGTCCTGTTTTTAGGGGTATTGTTAATGGGCGTAATATTAATGTAAAGATAGAAAATATACCTACTGGCTATAAATTGAGTCATTCTGGTACTAGCTCTAATGTTTATGTTCGTTCCCCAAGGATTTCAGAGCTTACTGCAATTATGCCAGTTAAGAAAGAAGAGGAATCTGCTGGGAGAATTACAGCTCCACTCACTGGTCAGATTGTTACTGTAAAGGTTAAAGAAGGTGATGAAGTAGTTCAGGGTCAAGATTTGCTTATTCTTACTGCAATGAAGATGGAGAATATTATAACTTCTCCTATGAATGGGAAAATCGTTAAGCTTCATGCAAAAGATGGTGATCATGTGAGTATGAAACAGGTTATTGTTGAGATAGAGTAGAGGTTCTATCTCAGCGCTTCTTTCTTATCCGAGCGCAGGCAGGGATCAAGAAATTTTAACACTAGATTCCCGCCCACCGGGAGTTACATAAAAAACTATGCCATTTAAAAAATACAGCTTAGGTGAACATTTTAGTGAGCTTAAATATCGCGCTACAATATCTTTAGTATGGTTCTTGTGTGCGTCAGCTTTATCATATTGCTATAGCCAAGAGATTTTCCAATTTTTACTTAATCCTTTAGTCGATATTTTTAGTGGACAGGATAGAAGAATGATTTACACCGGTCTTGCTGAGGCGTTTTTTACATATCTCTCACTTAGTGTTTTTGTTGGTTTTATTCTTTCTGTGCCTGTTATTGCAGTACAAATATATCTTTTTATAAGTCCTGGGCTATATAAGTTTGAGCGCAAAACTGCAGCTCTAATACTTTCTTCTGCTCCTTTGTTATTTATTCTTGGAGGGATTTTTGTATTTTATTTAGTGATACCTCGGGCTTGGGGGTTTTTTATGAGTTTTGAGTCTGTTGATGCTTCCGTGCCTCTACTTTTAGAAGCTAGGATAAGCGAGTATCTTTCTCTTGTTATTAAGCTTATTATGGCTTTTGGTTTTGCTTTCCAAATGCCGGTGATTTTGGCCATTTTAGGGTTGTTTGGCATAGTATCTGCAGAGTCATTAAAGAAAAAACGCAGGATAGCTATACTTATAAATTTTATAATAGCTGGCATAGTAACTCCGCCAGATGTCATAAGCCAGATCTCTCTTGCAATTCCGATGCTTTTGTTATATGAATTTTCTATATTTATACTTGGTAGAAGTATTGTTAAATAGGTGTTATCCCGGTGAAAAAGGGGATCCATTTCCTCCGGATGTTATCCCCTCGAAGGCGGGGATCCAGGATTTAAACATTTCCTAGATTCCCGCCTCCGCGGGAAGGCGCAGGGATGAGAGTAGGGAAGGCCCGAATGATAAACAACAAACATAAAAAGGCTCTATATGCTTGATATAAAATGGATTAGAGAAAATCCAGAAGAATTTGACAAAGCCTTGGCCAAAAGAGGTCTTCAGCCTCATGCTAAGGAGATCTTATCTTTAGACGCGGAAAAACGAAGTCTCATTACGAAAATTCAGGAGCTGCAGCATCAGCGCAAGGAGCGCTCCAAGAGTCTTGGTGGAATAAAAGACAAATCTGGGTCAGAATTCGCTGAAGCTAAGAAAGAAGTAGAAAAGGTTAATGCAGAGCTTGAATCTATGGAAGTTGAGCTGGAAAAAGAGTCCAAATTGGATCTTCTTTTGAATTCGCTACCCAATGTTCCAGCAGAAGATGTGCCAGTTGGAAAGGATGAGGCTGAGAATAAGCTTCTCAAAACTGTAGGAACTCCTCCAAAAATTGAAGCTCCGATGCAGCATTTTGACCTTGGTGAAAGGCTTGGCATGATGGATTTTGCTCAGACTTCTAAAATTTCAGGAAGTCGTTTTGTAACTCTGAAATCATATCTTGCAAGGCTTGAACGTGCGCTTGCTAATTTTATGCTAGATACGCATACAAAAGAATTTGGCTATACTGAGGTATCACCTCCTGCATTAGTAAAAAACCAAGCTATGTACAATGTTGGCCAATTGCCTAAATTCGAAGAAGATTCTTTTTTGACAACAAATGGCTATAGGCTGATTCCAACTTCTGAGG